>CAYXGD010000140.1:0-5829 GCA_964464425.1 uncultured Thermoplasmatales archaeon | reverse complement strand
CTGATCGCCCTGTTCATCGACCACGAGACCAGCCACATGGCCCCCGAGGAGCGCCTGGCGCTGGTCTCCCAGCCGATCTTCGGCACCGAGTCCCTGGTCGAAGCCTACGAGGAGGCCCAGGAGGCCTACGAGCGCGGCGTCCTGCACGGCCAGGAGAAGGCCATGCCGTTCATCGAGCTCCTGGAGAGCCAGCCTGTCGGCACCTACATCTGCGACCAGCGCGGCCGCATCGTGTACAGCAACCAGGCCCTATCCGAGCTGCTAGGCCAGAGCGGCGAGGACCTGCGCGCCAAGAACATCACGCACCTGATGGCCAACACCAGCCGGCAAGGCCGACCGAAGCCTGCGACCCAGGTGCTCGAACCCGGCACGCACCGGGTCAGCGTGGCCATGCCCAGCGGGCGTCAGCGCCTGCTGGAGATCGAGGTCTCCGGACCCAAGGACGGGCGGATCACCGGGCACGTCACCGACCTCACGCACGAGCTGGGTCGCCTGGAGCTCGAACGCCAGCGCCAGCGCACCGGCTTCTACGTCGACCTGCTGTCAGAGGGCATCGTGGAACGCCTGGGCCACCCGAAGGACCTCCTGGGTCGTGTCAGCAAGGATCCGACCCGCGCGCTCACCATGCGGGAGAACCTCAAGGTCGCCCACGAGCGGCTCGAAGCCATCGCTGAGATCGTCGACAACGTCCAGATGATGGTCGCCGCCGAGCAGGTCGAACCCAAACCCTTCGACGCCACCGACCTCCTCGACCGCGCTGGCGACCGCGCCCAGGAGCGCCACGGCGACATGCTCACCGTCGATCGCATGGGCCCGGACAACACCGTCCTGCTCAAGGGTGGTCCGTTGCTCGACCAGGCCGTGGATAAGCTCGTCGACATCGGGATGGAGCACGCCGATCCGACCTCGGCGCTCCAGCTGGGCCTCCAGTCCCGCGGTAACTCGGGCTGGGTGCTGACCATCGGCTACGTGGGCAAGGCCCCCAGCGACCGGTTCCAGGAGCTCCTGGCCGGCGAGTCCGTCCCGTACGAGGAGGACGAGCACCTGGGTGCCTACGCCGTCCACGTGCTGGTCTCGTCCCTGGGTGGCTGGGTCCGCGTCGAGACCGGTGCCCACCGCGGTCGCTCGCAGGAGGTCGCCTTCGCCATCCACCTGCCGGAGGCCAAGGTCGACCCCGCCGCCTGGCGCATGATGAGCGTCTCCGAGGGCCGCAAGCCGGCCCGCAGCTGACCGCGCCTCCATCGGGGACCCTAAGACCCGCGAGCGCATGCTGGGCCCGTGGTCCCCGTCGACGTCCTGCAGGCCGCCGGGCTCGGCCTCGTCACGGCCCTGGCCACCGGTCTAGGCGTCTTCCCTGTTTACTGGCTGGGGGTCGGCTCCCGCGGCATCGGGTTCCTGTGGGGCACGAGCGCCGGGGTCATGGCCGCGATCAGCGTCCTGGACCTGCTGGCGCCCAGCTTCGATGCGCCCGTCCCCCTTGCCCTTGGGACCCTGGCCGGCATCCTCTTCGTCCTGCTGGCCGCCGAGCGCCTCCACGCCGGCGATGACCACCACGACCACGACGACCAACACGGCGGCCGCCAGCACCACCTCGGACGCTCGCAGATCAGCTCGGTGAGCCTGCTGGTCTTCCTCGTGTTCACCGTGCACAGCGCCCCCGAAGGCGTCGGCATCGGGGCTGCTCTGCGGGAGGACGCCGTCACCGGCCTGATCGTCGTCATCGCCATCGCCCTGCACAACATCCCCGAGGGCACGGCCGTGGCCGTCGGCCTCCGCCAGGACGGCGTCCCCGTCTGGAAGGCCGCCGGTTGGGCCGTGGTCACCAGCCTGCCCCAACCGGTCCTGGCCCCGCTGGTCTTCCTGGTCGCCGTGGGCCCTCTGCTCCCGGCAGGCATGGGCTTCGCTGGCGGCGCTATGCTGGCGCTGGTGGTCCGGGAGGTCCTCCCGGCCGGGCATGCTGAGAGCCCTGCAGCCAACGCTCTCGGTGTGCTGGCAGGCTTGGCGATCGCCCTGGGCCTCCAGCTCCTGTTGCCGGTCCCGGGCGGGCTGTGACCGACGAGCCGGTCGGCAACCGTCCGACCTTAACCCTGGAACGGTGACGCCGTGACGGCGGGTCGGGGGTCGGGCCGCGGGCGGACCCTAGCCAGTCAGGGTCGTTTATAAGCGGCTCGTCGCGCCCGGATGGGCATGGGACCCCGCGGTGCCTTTTTATCTCCCTCCTGACGGAACAAGGGTTGGGAACCTACCGGGGATCGTAACCATGCCGTTCACAGACCGAACCGATGCGGGTCGCCGGCTCGCCCAGGCGCTGGCACCCTTCGAAGACAAGAACCCTCTCGTGGTCGCGTTGCCACGGGGAGGGGTACCCGTCGGGTACGAGGTCGCGCGGAGCCTCGGCGCTCCCCTCGACGTGCTCGTCACCCGTCGCCTGGAAGCGCCTGGCGACGAGACCGTCAACATCGGCGCCATCGGTCCAGGCGGCGTGCGCTACCTCGACACCGCCCGGATCCGCGAGCTAGGCATCACCGACCGTGAGCTCGAGGACCGCGCCGCTGACGCCTCGGCCGAGGTCGAGGCCCGCTCCCGCCGGTTCCGAGGCACCAGTCGCCCCCTGTCGGTGCGCAACCGGATCGTCATCCTGGTCGACGACGGCGTCCTGGAGGGCGCCACGACCCGGTTGGCTGCACGGATCCTCCGCAGCCTGGGCCCCAAGCGCTTGATCCTGGCCACGCCCGTAGCCCCGCCCGCGACCCTGGAGGTCCTCCGCGACGAGGTCGACGGGCTCGTCTTCCTGGTCTCCCCCGAGGAGATCGGCAGCCTCGACGACTGGTACCGCGAGTACCCCGAGATCAGCGACGGCGACGTCGAGTCCTACCTCCACCAGGCCCACCGCGACCTGGAACGCATCGCCGAGAAGGGCCGTCGGCCACCCGAGGTCCGCATCGAACCCCCGGAACCGATGACCCAGCGCGCGGTCAAGCTCGACGTCGGCGACAAGACCCTGAACGGCTTGCTGGCCATCCCTGAGGACGCCAAGGGGGTCGTCCTCTTCGGCCACAGCTCCGGCAGCAACCGGTACACGCCACGCAACCAACAGCTGGCCGAGCAGCTCCGGGAGGCCGGTCTGGCCACCCTGCTCGTCGACCTGCTGACACCCGAGGAGGCCGCCGAGGACGTCCGCACCCAGCGCTACCGGTTCGACATCGGCACCCTGGCCCGCCGGGTCATCGGCGCGATCGACTGGCTGGCTGAGCAGCCCAACACCAAGATCCTGCCCGTGGCCATCTACGGTGCCGGCACCAGCGCGGCCCTGGGCGTCGTCGCCGCTCGCCAACGCCCGAACCGGGTCCGTGCCCTGGCCGCTCGCAGCGGCCGCATGGATCTGGTCAAGAGCGCCCTGGACGAGGTCGAGGTGCCCACGCTGCTCATCGTCGGCGAGGAGGACAGCGACATCCTCGACATCAACCGGAAAGCCCTCCAACGCCTGGCGGGTCCCGCCGAGCTCATGCTCGTGCCCGCGACCGGCCCCATCTTCGAGGCTCCCGAGGTCATCGAGCAGATGGCCGAGGGCATCGCCAGCTGGTGCCACCAGCACCTGCCCGAGCTCGAGGCGCTCCAAGCCACAGGGTGAACCTGCGGACCGGGCTGGACCGGAGAGCCCCTCTGGCCGATCCTCAGAGGTCGTGGACCATCTCGGCCATCCGCGAGGCGAAGCCCCACTCGTTGTCGTACCACGCCAGCACCTTGACCAGCGAGCCGTCCACCACCATCAGGCTGGGTAGGTCCACCACCGCGCTGTGCGGGTCGTGGTTGTGATCGACCGACACCAGGGGACGTGCCTCGCACCGAAGGATCCCGGATAGGTCCCCGTCGGCGGCCTCCTGGAACGCGCCGACCACGTCCTCCTCGCCCACCGAGCGGTGCAACCGTGCGGTCAGGTCGACCAGGGAGACGTTGGGCGTCGGCACACGCACGGCCATCCCATCGACGCGGCCCTCCAGCTCAGGGAGCACCAGGCCGATCGCGCGAGCAGCGCCGGTCGTCGTCGGGATCATCGACTGGGCCGCCGCCCGGGCCCGACGTAGGTCCTTGTGCGGCCCGTCGAGCAGGTTCTGGTCGCTGGTGTAGGCGTGGATGGTCGTCATCACCGCGTTATCCACGCCGAACCCTTCGTGGAGCACCTTGAGCACCGGGGCCAGGCAGTTGGTCGTGCACGAGGCGTTGGAAACCAGCCGGTGCTCGCCCGGGTCGTACATGCCCATGTTGACACCCCGGACGAGGGTCACGTCCACGCCCTTGCCCGGCGCGCTCAACAGCACCCGGTCGGCCCCGGCCTTGAGGTGGCCCTCCAGGCTGGCCCGATCCCGGAACCGGCCGGAGCATTCCACGACCAGATCGACGTCGAGCTCGTCCCAAGGGAGCCCGGCTGGCTCGCCTAGGGAGAGCATCCGGGGCGCCTGGTCGTCGATCCGCAGCACGCCGTCCTCCAAGGCCACCGGACCGTCGAACCGGCCGTGCACGCTGTCGTGCTCGAACAGGTGGGCCAGGGTCTCGTCCGGGGAAGGATCGTTGATGGCCACCAGCTCGACGGGCTGTTCGAGGGCCATCAGCGCCCGGGTGGTCAACCGACCGATCCGACCGAAACCGTTGATCGCGACGCGTGGAGGGGGGGCCATGGTACCGTACCAAGCAGCTTGCCCCGGCCACATAAGCGGTGCGCGGGCGTCACGTGTCCCGGCGGCGGCCGGCTGGCTCCGCAAGCCTCACGTGCCCACGCGTGTCTGGGGCCTCATGGACGACGCGCGTCCGCGTCCGTGGGTCCACCTTGAGGGGTTGCCGTGGGATCCGGCCGGCCCGGGCGCCCGCCAGAAGATCGTCGGGGTCGGGGACCGCCAGATCCGTCTCCTGGAGCTGACCGAGGCCTTCGAGGAGGCCGGCTGGTGCCAGCGCTCGCACTGGGGGATCCTGCTCGAAGGCCGCATGGAGCTCGAGTTCCCCGACGAACGGATCAGCCTCCAAGCCGGCGACGCGTTGACCCTGGAGGCAGGGGACGCCCACCGCCACCGTGCCCACGTCGCTCCTGGCGACCGCGCCCTCCTCTTCCTGATCGAACCGATCGAGGACCGGTGACGCCACCAGTACTTCCACCCTCCTCCGTTGCCATCGTTCACCATCTTCCTTCCTTTGAGCAAGGGTCCCCCGCAACGGCCCACGGTGGCCACGGGAGGATCCGACCATGGACGGCTTCGTGCTCGACTGCCACCCGGACCCCACCGCCAACGAGATGGTGCTCTGGCTCAAGGACCCCAGCACCGGCCAGGTCCAACCTGTCCGTGAGCCCTTCGCGCCGACCTTCCACGTCGCCAGCCGCCACGGCTCCGAGGCCCTGGACCGGTTGGCCGACGACCTGTCCACCCTGCCCCAGCTCACCCTGACCCAGACCCGCAAGCACCTGGGCCTCGACCGCGAGCCCAGCCCGGTGCTCGAGGTTCAGGTCGGCGCGATCTCGACCTTCCGGCACATGGCCTACACCGTCGACCGGCTCGGTGGCTACCGGACCTTCGACCTCTACGACGTCGACCTGCGCCTCTCCCACCAGTACCTGCTCAGCCGGGACCTGTTCCCCTTCGCCCACGTACGCCTGGAGGATGGCACGCCCGTGCTCGACGATGATCAGTGGGCCCTGGGTTACGACCCGCCGATCCTCGACACCGCCCGCCTGACCGGCCGCCCGGCGGTACCCGACGGTCAGGTCGCAAGCCACCGACACCGTCTGGCCGGTGCCACGCTCGAGATGGGCGACGAGACCGTCGAGCTCGACGGCACCGA
>CAYXGD010000139.1:0-5850 GCA_964464425.1 uncultured Thermoplasmatales archaeon | reverse complement strand
ATCCAGTCGAGCTGGATGTCGTAGGACCGGTTCAGGTGCTCCAGGGTGTAGCGGTCGGTCATCGTGACGGCTCCGTGCAACCCTGCGGTGGCCTTCTACCATATAAACGTGCGCCCCTGGCGGGCAGGGGTCAGGGGGCCACCGGGCGATGCCGGCCGCCGGCGCACCGATGAGGGCCCTATGCGGGGATCGCTCGTTCCCCGGCCGTCGTGGGCTCGGGGAGGGTGGCGGCCCCCGGGGCCGGCGCAGCGTCACGCCGTGCTCTCGGAGGCGAGCTGCCGGGCCGTCCGCGGTAGGATCCGCAGGAACTCGGTCAAGCGCTCGCTGGTGACGTGCGGCATGCAGACGATCCGGATGCCGGGGACCAGGGTGGTCACGCTGACCTTCCAGCCCTCCTCGGCCAGCCGCTGGCGCAGCTCGCGAGGCTTGTCGTGCGCGATGGGGACGATGCCCAGGATCGGGTCCTGGATGAGCTCCAAGGGCTTGTTGTCGAGCTGGTCGGCGAACCAGCGAGCCAGGTTCAGCGCGCCCTCGGCCTGGGTGCGGTAACCCTGGCGCCCGATGGCGTGCATCGTGGCCCAGGTGGCAGCGGCAGCCGCGCCCGGGCGCGTGGAGAGCAAGCCGGCCTGCCACCGCGTGGAGACGTACGGGGTCTCGGTCGCGCCGGCCTCCAGGCTCTGGGCGTCGGCGACGACCAGACCGCCGGCCGGGACCGGCGCACGACCCATCTTGTGGGGATCCAGGGTCACGCTGTCGACCCCGTCGACGTCGAGGCCGAAAGCCCAGGGGTCGTCCAGGAAGGGGAGGATGAACCCGCCGTAGGCGGCGTCCACGTGCATCCAGGCGCCGTGGTCCTCGCTGATGTCGGCCAGGGCGGGGATGTCATCGACGGCCCCGAACTCCGTGTTCCCGGCCACGCCCACCACGCACGCCGTGTCGCCGTCCACGGCGGCCTTGATGGCCTCCACGTCGGCGGTGTGGTCGTCGGTGGTCGGGGTGGTGACGACCTCCATGCGCATGGCGTGTGCGGCCTTCTGGAACGAGAAGTGAGCGGTCTCTGGCATGACGACCTTGCCCCGGCCGGTGGTGTCCCGAGCCAGGCGGAGGGCGACGACGTTGGCCTCGGTCCCGCCGGAGACGAAGAGGCCGCCAGCCGCCGGGCCGCCCCCGGCGATCGTGGCCAGGAGCTGGATGACCTCGCTCTCGAGCTCGGCGGCCCCCGGGTTGATCAACGGATCGCCGAGGTTGGTGTCGTGGAACACCCGCCAGGCCTCGACCCCCGCGGGATGGGGGGCCGTGCACATGCTGCCGAGCACGTGACCTGAGAGGAACGGGGTGTCCTTCTGGCGGTAGCCGGAGAGCCTGGTCCCCAGCTCTTCACCCGAGAGCCCCTTCTCCGGGAGGTCCATCGAGCCACCAGGGCGACTGCACCTATTTCAAGGGTTCCCCGTGCCGACGGCACGGGACCGGCGAGCCCGTATCGACGACCGAACCGCAAACGCTGATGACCGGGCCGTCGTGCCGAGCCCATGATGAGCACGGGCCACCAGGGGAACGGGAGCGGCGAAGCCGCGCTCAAGGCGCTGACGACCCAAGGCGACAGGGTCGGCGAGATCTTCGGCGACGTGACCACAGCCCAGTTCAAGTTCCTGGTCGGGTCCCGCGACGTCACCGCCACGATGTACATCAGCTTCGCCTTGGGCGGCGAGCCCTACCTGGCCCAGGTCCTCCATGTGGAGCGGGAAGCCGGCGACGGTGACGACCGGCTGGTGGCCAAGGCCAAGGTGGTCGGCCGACGTAACGACCGCGGCCTGCTCGAGACCCCGAGCACGCCCCCGAAACCCGGCTCTCCCGTGCACCGGGCCAGCCCGGAGCTGGTCCGCTCGGCGTTGAACCTGTCCGACCGTGGTGCCTACCTCGGCCGGTTGAGGGGCCTGGACCTGGAGGTCCGGCTCGACGTCAACGAGCTCGTGCAGAAGCACTGCTCGATCCTGGCCAAGACCGGCGCTGGCAAGTCCTACGCCCTGGGCGTGCTCATGGAGGAGCTGTTGAAGAACGAGGTGCCCATCGTGGTCATCGATCCCCACGGCGAGCACGCCAGCCTCTCGGCTCCGAACAGCAGCGACCGGGAGGTCCCCATGATGCGGCGGTTCAAGGTCCGGCCCAAGAGCTACGCGGACCGGGTCGTCGAGTACGCCGCCGACAGCGACGCCGTGCCCGACGCGATCCCGTACACGCTCGATGGCCGGGACCTCAGCGCCCGGGACCTCAGCCAGCTCCTTGGAGGGAGCCTGACCTCGGCCCAGACCGGCGTGCTGCACCAGGCCGTCAAGGACCTGGAGGATGCCGGTTCCTACACCCTGGACGACATCATCGATCGGGTCGAGGAGCAGTCCGGCTCGTCCAAGTGGCCGGTGCTCGAGGCCCTTGAGGACCTACGCGACTTGGACATCCTGAGCACCGAGCCCACCAGCGTGCGCGAGCTGGTCGCCAAGGGCCAGGCCACGATCCTCAACCTGAAGGGCGCCGCCCCCCACGTCCAAGATCTGATCGTGGCTCGGATCACCCGGGAGCTGTTCGAGGCCCGCAAGGTCGGCCTGGTCGCCCCGCACATGTGCGTCGTCGAGGAGGCCCACAACTTCTGCCCCGAGCGGAACATGCAGAAGGCCGCCAGCGGCGAGATCATCCGGACGATCGCCAGCGAGGGACGCAAGTTCGGGATGGGCCTGGCCGTGATCAGCCAGCGCCCTGCCAAGATCGAGAAGAACGTCCTCAGCCAATGCAACACCCAGATCATCCTCAAGGTCACCAACAAGAACGACCTCCGAGCGATCAGCCAGAGCGTCGAGGGCCTCCCGCCGGGCATGGAGGACGAGATCCAAGCCCTACCTGTCGGCACCGCCTTGGTCAGCGAGCCGACCATCGCCGTCCCCCTCTTCTGCGAGATCCGACCCCGCGAGACCCGGCACGGCGGCGCCAGCATCTCGGTGGTCAAGGACGACACGCCAGAGCCCGAACCGGTCCGGATCGACCCCGAGCCGGAGCCAGCCCAGGCCGTCGACGTCCAGACCGTCGACGCCGACCCCGGGACCGGCCACCACCCGAGCCTGGATCCCGTCCCGGAGCCGGTGGAGGTCTCCCCGGAGACGCGGATGCTGGGCGAGGCTGAGCGGGCCGAGGAGACGCTGGCCGGGACCGACCTGGCAGGGTTCGACCCTGGCACCCTCGAGCGCCTGCTCATCGAGGTCGAGGGCCTGATCACGGTGCTCGGCGATGTGGCCGAGCGCGAGGGCGCTGACATCGGCCGGATCGCCGGCGTCGAGCAGCGGTTGAGGAACCAGGCCCGTCGTCTCCGCGCTGAGATGGCTTGAGGGCCCCTCCGGGTCGTCGGGCGGGTCCGACGACCCTAGCTGGAAGCTACTTATCGAGGGAGCTGCAGAACGATCCCCGCCAGGATGCCGGCCGGCCGTCGCGACGACGGACCCAAGGGCGCCTGGTGGCCAGGGGGACCTGGCCCCCGTGGAGGAACCGCCGTGCCCCGTGACACACGCACCGTGCTGCTGATCGAGGACAACCGTGCCTACACCCGCCTCGTCCAGGAATGCCTGCGCGAGGCCCGAGGGACCGAGTTCCACGTTGAGCACGCCGGCCTGCTGTCACAGGGCCTCGACCGTCTCCAAGAGGGAGGGGTCGACGTCGTCCTCCTCGATCTCCTGCTGCCGGATAACATGGGCACCGACACCCTGGACAAGGTCCTCGAGCACGCACCCGACGTGCCCGTGATCGTCTTCACCAGCCTCGAGGATCGAGAGCTGGCCATGGAGGCCGTCCGGGCCGGCGCCCAGGACTACCTCTTCAAGGGCCGGCTCTCGGGCGAGCTCCTGGTCCGCTGCCTGAGGTACGCGCTCGAGACCAAGCGGTCCGATCGGGCGACCCCGGCGCCCGCGACCAGCACGGACCTGCTCCTTGACCGGCTTGGCCAAGATCTCGAGGATCGGTTCGGGGCCCTCGAAGAGCACCTCGAGGCCCTGGACGCTGCCCGTGCCCGTGGCCGAGGGGACCTCGAGGACCAAGCCGTCGAAGCCCTGGCGCGGACCGCCGAAGGCGGCCACCGGCTGGCCCGGCGCCTGGCTGAGTACGGCGCCCTGACCCAGCCCCGCGAGGACCCCTTCGAGACCGTCCAGACCAAGGCAGCCTTCGACCGATCCCTCTCCCGCCTCCGCGACGGTGAGGGGGCCCTGGCTGCGCGCGTCAGCCGGGAACCGCTGCCCCCGGTGCTCGGGGATCCCGAAGCGATAACCCGGCTCTTCGAGCTCCTGATCGAGAACGCCATCGTCCATGCTGAAGCCCCGCACCCGGAGGTGCACGTCTCGGTGACCGCCGACGACGACGGGTGGACGTTCGCCGTCGAGGACGACGGCCCCGGCATCCCCGAGGGGGAGCTGGAGCGGATCTTCGAGCCCTTGGCCCGGCTCCCGGCAGCCAAGCGCCGGCCCGGCGCTGGCCTGGGGCTGGCCATCGCGCGGCGGATCGTGGAGACCCACGGCGGCGACATCTGGGCTGAGGCCCCGGCTGGGACCGGAGCAAGGATCCGTTTCACGCTGCCCAGCCCGCCCAGCCAGGACGCCACCCCGGACGACGTCGAGACCGAGGCGCCGCTCGAGGCCGAGGAGCACCAGGCCGAGACCGCCGTCGGTCAGGCCTGACAGGCGCCTGCCGACCCCGTCCACCGGAAGCCCTGGAACCGCCTACCGTTACGGTAATAACCACCAACCCTTGTGCCCGGGCCGAGGTCCATGGCCACCAAGGCGGAGGACGTCCACGAGAGCGGGTTGTTCGGCACCCAGCGCACCGATCGCTGGTGGGTCGCGCCCCTGATCATCTCGATCGGGTTCACGATCTTGATCATCTACTCGCTCTACGCCATGTTCGCGGTCGGCCCCCACCAGGTGGCCCCCGAGGATGCCGTCAGCGCGGGCAACGAGCTCCTCTCGCCGCTCTACTCCCCCTGCCTGGTCGATGGCTGCGTCGGACCGTTGGCCGGCGTGCTGCCCGCCAGCATCGCCGGGATCCCGATCACACCGGCCCTGTACATCCTGTGGGCCCCGCTCGGGTTCCGGGCGACCTGCTACTACTACCGGAAGGCCTACTACCGCTCCTACTTCGCCGACCCGGCGGCCTGCGCTGTCGAGGAAGGCCGCGGTGAGGAGTACAAGGGCGAGTCCGGGTTCCCGTGGATCCTCCAGAACATCCACCGCTACTTCGTCCCCTTCGCGCTCCTGCTGATCGTCTTCCTCTCCTACGACGCGATCATGTCGATGATCTTCCACACCGGCGGCTCGACCACCTTCGGTGTCAGCATCGGTACCCTGGTGCTGACGATCAACGTCGTCCTGCTGGCCGGGTACACCTTCGGCTGCCACTCCCTTCGCCACCTGGTCGGCGGCCGCCTGGACTGCTTCACGTGCCCGTCGGGTACCCGGCAGCGCAAGGAAAGGTCCAGCTACAAGGGCTGGAAGCTGGTGAGCTGGTTCAACCAGCGCCACATGCTCTGGGCCTGGATCTCGTTCTTCTGGGTCATGTTCTCCGACCTGTACGTCCGGCTGGTGGCCAGCGGCGTGATCAACGACGTCACCCTGTTCGTGCTCTGAGGTTCATCCCCATGCCCCCCTCCAACGATACCGACACCATCGACATCGAGGAGCACACCCACGACGTGCTCGTCGTCGGGGCCGGCGGGGCCGGTCTCCGGGCTGCTATCGAGGCCTCCAGCCAGGGCGCCTCGACCGCTGTCGTCTGCAAGAGCCTGCTCGGCAAGGCCCACACGGTCATGGCCGAGGGCGGCGCGGC
>CAYXGD010000138.1:0-5926 GCA_964464425.1 uncultured Thermoplasmatales archaeon | reverse complement strand
CCAGCTCCTTGGCGCCCGACATGTCGACGTCGAGGACGCCGACCTGGCAGCCTTCCTCAGCCAGCGTCTTGCAGATGACCGTGCCGATGCGCCCGGCGCCGCCTGTCACCACAGCGGTCCGATCCTCGATCCCTAGGTCCATGGTATCCTGGCGCCTGGAGCGGTCGCTGGGGGGTTAAGCCTGCTGCCGGTCATGGACGGTCGGGGCCGGCGCCTGGTCGTCCCTCTGCGTGTGGAAAGGAGACAAGACGGAGAGAGGGGCGGCCCGGAGAGGCCCCCGGGCCGGGCGGGGGACGCCGCTAGTCAGAGCGTCCCGGCGCACGGGTCCTCGTAGGCCACCGTGAGCATGTCCTGGGCGTTGAGGGGATCCAACAGCGAGCCCACGGTCACGCCGATGCCATCGTCCGACACCCCGGTCACGTACAGACCGGAGCCGTCCGGGGCCGCGGTGACGCCCTTGGGTCCCTCCTCCAGGTTCAACGGACCATCCCGGTGGTAGGCCGACCCGACGACCTCGAGGCTGCTGGCATCGACCGCCACGGTCCACATCCCGCCCTGGGACCCCGCCGGGCTCCGCGACGCCATAAGCAGGCACCCGGAGGCAGACAGGCTGGCCCCTTCCAGGTCGTCGGGACCAGCGCCGGGGCCCCCATACCTCGCACTGGCCACCCACTGACCCGTGTCCGCGTCGAGCTGGTAGACCGCGACATCTTCACCTGAGCTCGCAGGCAGGAGCAGGTTTGCCTCGGCCGGGTCCAAGGCGATCGGCAGCGGGAGGACATCCTCTCCCGGGACCTGGATCTCGGTCTCCCAGACCGTCTGGCCGGTGGCCGGGTCGAGCTTCAGGATCATGGGGTTGCGCTCGAAGGCCTCGGTCGGCCGGATCGACGTCTCCACGAACAGCCCGTCCTCGGCAGCCAGCACGACCGCTCCCCCTGAGAACGTGTGACCCGTGAGCTCGCGGGTCCAGAGCGTCTGGCCGGTCGCTACATCGAGCCGCGCGACATGGGGCTGGACCTCGAGGTCCTCGGTAAGCTGTGCCCAAGCGACGGCCAGGGAATCGGCCGCCTGCGCCACCTCGAACCCTCCAGGGTATACCCGGTCGCCGGACGCCTCGACCACGTGCTCCCAGACCATCTCGCCGGTGGCCAGGTCCAGGGCCGCCACCGCGGACCCGATGCCCACGGTCCCGTCGAGCAGGCCACCGCCCACGACGGCCATGCCATCCTCAGGAAGCACGGCCAGGCTGGTCGCGACCTGCCGAGGCGCAGAAGGACCAGCCGTACCGGCTGCCCAGGCCAGCTCACCGGTTTCGATAGCGTAGGCGTGTGTGGCGAACACTGGCGCCTGGTCGGTGGCCTCGGTGTTCCCGGCCACGACGACCAAGCCCTCCTCTTCAGCTAAGGAGATCCGGGTGAAGCGGGGCACGCTTTCAGACGACGGGGGCGTCGGCACGGTCTGGCGCCAGCGCTCCTCGCCGGTGACCGCGTCGAAGGCGACCAAGGTTGCCTCGTGACCGATGAACCCGGCTGTGAGGACGGTGGCCCCATCGCTGGTCACGGCCACCTCGAGACCGCCGGACACGACCGTGTCCGCGGTGCGCTTGCTCCAACGGGGGCACTGATCGAAGAGCCGCTGGCCCGTGGTGCCGCACACGGTCTCCGGCGCCCACCCGGGCAGGTCGTCCTCCACGGGATCACCGGGGGCCGCCTGACCCAGCCCGACCACCGCCGGCCCCACGAGGAGCACGGCGGCCAAACAGGCCGTCAGAAGCGTTCCCTGGGCTGAGCGCTGGTCAAGCAACATGCTGGTGGTTCCTCCTCATCTCTTGCCTCCGTATCGTACATCCTCGAGTGGTACTGTGAACGTTCCCATGGCCGGGGGGCGTCCGATCGGCCCCCGGCTGCTGGGTGGCTCCCATGGTCATCATCCCATCGATCAGAGGATCAGGACCGAGGCCTGCCAGGACTCTTCGTGGTTGCCTCTGACCACGGCGACGGCTGCGAGTTCGTGATCAGGCAGAGAGAACGAGGAGCCATCGCAGGGGATCCGGTCGGTGGACACCGATCCATCGCTGTGCTGGACGATCACCGTCGCCGCCCACAAGGACACCAGGTCCCCCTCCTCGACACCCTCGCTGGCGCAGGAGGCGGACGAGGCCTCGCCTGGATCCAGCTCCTCCACGAACTGGATCGTGTACGGGGCCATCCCGAGGATCACCTCGTCCCCGATGACGAGATCCCGCGTGGCGTTGGGCAGGTACTGACCCATGTCCCAGGTCTGACCGTCGATCTCCCAGGTGAAGTTCCGCAGGTACATGTCCACCGAGAACTCGGCCAGGGAGTTGACCCAGGCGTCGCCCCAGTACTGGCCCCCGTGTCCGAAGTATCTCGTCCATGAGTCGGGGAGCGAGCACTCGTAGTAGGCGATGGGGGCGCAAGCGGCGTAGCCATCTGCCATCGTGCCGTTGACGGCGGCGGGATCGCAGACCTCCCCATCCCGGGTCGACATCGCGTCCAGCAGGGTCTTGAAGACGTTGATACCAGCCCGTTCGTGGACCCACGCCCAGTACAGCGCGAACGAGTCCGCCTGGCGGTTGTCCCAGACGTCCCACTGGCAGAACCCGGCGCCGGGGTCGACCTGGTAGTCGGCGGCTCCATCCAGCTCTCGCGGATCGGCATGGCTCATGCCTTCGCCGACGAACAGCGACGTCTCGTCATGCTCGGCATCCGGGTTGAGCACGAGCTGGGCCATCCGAGGGATGCCGTCCTGCAGCGCTGGGATTGCCGGCGTCCACGTAGCGTTGTTGTACGTCAGGTAGCGCGTGAACGCGTTGGCCATCACCGAGTGCGCGACCTCTGACAGGTTGTGCTTGCTCGCGTCGGTGTAGTAGCCGAGCGCGTTCAGGTGGTCCTTGAAGAGTGGGCTGATGGTGATCTCGACCTCGCTGCCACCGTCGACACAGACCCAGCAGAGGAGCGTCGTCTCGTTGGCCACGCGCAGGTCCAGCCTGCAGTCGGTCTCGTTGGACTCGAAGCCCCAGTTGGGGTCCGGGTTCTCGAACTGACCACACTCCGGGTAGATCGTCCCAGGGGTCCGGGGAGCCTCCACGATCACGTCACCGTAGACGAGGACGCCACCTTCCGCGAGCGCCTGAGCGGCATCGACGGCTCCCTGGCTCGGCGAGCCTTCGCCGCCCAGGTCACATGCGACCCAGTCAGATATATCGAAGTTCGCCTCCCGGACCTCGGTCCCCGCCTGATCATCGTACATCGCGGGGCAGGGTGTGCCGACCGGGACGCCCGTCTCATGGATCGTCATCTCGTGGTAGGTACCATCCCGCACCACCCAGCCCTCGAGGTCGTGGCCGCTATCCCAGGTGTTGTAGAACTCCATGTCCGCGTCTATGTTGGGCGCGTACAGCTCAGCCTCGAAGGGGCCGACGCCGACCGTGTTGATGAACCGGTCAGCCTCAAGCAACCCGGTAACACCTAGATCCACGTACCACTTGGACAAGATCCCGTTCTCAGCCGACCACGTCCAGAGCTGAACCTCCCAACCGTCGATCAGCGTCGTGACCTGCGGGTCCTCCACCTGCGGAGCACCCAGCCAAGCCTCGTCGCTCTCGTTGACGACCTCCCGTCCCACATCCAGCTCCGAGTTGCCGACTTGTGCGAAGGTCTCTGCCAGTTCGAGGGCACGGTCCGAACTCGAGATGACGCCGACGAGCTGGTTGAAGTCGTCGGTCAGATCGTAGCCCGTATCCGAGTCGGGGTCGTAGGCCATCGCATGCGTGACCGGGGGCACCCTCTCCGCGCCCACCCAGTAGTACAACTCGTAGCCCGGGAAGGCCTCCTGGAACGCTGTGTCGTTGCCCGGATAGGCTGCGCCGCCCGAGCCGTACAGGTCCGCTGCTGCCGCCTGAACATCGGCGGCGGCTTGGTGTTCATCGATGATCGTCCCGGAGATCCCCGCCGGGATCCCCGCAAGGAGCATCGCGCTCGTCAGTATCACTACGCTTGCTGCTGTCTTGCGTCCGCTCATGGTAGAGTCTCCACTATGTCGTCGCGTTCGTCAGAACCGATCAAGACCCGCTCGGGGTCCTGGAAAGTCAACCGAGCTTGTCAGTCATCAGAGAAGATCGCATCGCACGGATCGTCGTACTTCAACACCAGGATCTCCCGAGCCGTCTCCACGCCGCTCGTATGCCCGCCGACGAACACGTCACCGGTCTCGGAGGCGACCTCGATCATCATGCCCGCATCCCCACGGATCTCAGGACCATTGTACCGAGCCGCCCACAACGTCTCGCCGGTGGCTGGGTCCAGGATCCGCGTCAACGCGTCGCTGACCCCCAACCACGCGCTGGCATCACTGTGCCCCGTCACGTACAGGCACCGGCCGTCGGGCGACAGCGCGATGTCATCGGACTGGTTGTCGACCTGTGGCAGGGGGTCATAGACATCGGTCCACACCCGCTCACCCGTGTCTGCATCGAGCGCGATCGTCACCGCCCGCGACGCATCCGCCGGGTCGAGGAAATCCCACCACTCCCCGAACGTCACGTACACCCGCTCACCCGATGGATCGACCGCGAGACCCTGGCCGGGGGCCTGGTTAGCTGTCCAAAGCAAGGCACCCGTATCAGCATCGATCGCACGTGTCGGACCGCCCGTTATGAACACCTGGCTGCCGTCCGGTGACACAGCCAGATCCTCCATGCTGTAGCCGCGTCTTAGCTGGGACAACCAATCGAGCTCCCCTGTACCTGCATCCAACCGGATCGTGAACATGCCGTAACCCCCCCGCCCGTTCAGACTGCCACCGATGTACAAGTCCTCGCCGGCAGGACCCAGGGCGATGAACCCGGCGCTCTCGGTCCTGCTCGGCGTGTCGTCGAGATGCCGGTGCCAAAGCACCTGGCCGGCGGCAGCGTCGATCGCCACGACCAGGATGTCATACCCCGTGGCCGGGTAGTAACCCTCGCCGACACCGTAGACGACGTCCTCAGATGGACTCAGCACGATCCGGTGGATGTAGCTCGACTCCGGCGAGGCACCGCTCGCATCCACCAGCTCGCTCATCCACGTGGTCCACAGCTCCTGCCCCGTCGACGCGTCCCTGGCCGTGAGCAACCCAGTCCAATCCCCCGGCGTTGGGGAGCCCCGGCCCCCGATGTACACGGTCGAGCCATCCGCGCTGGCCAACGCGCCACCCAACCAGGCGTCCGGATCCCCTGGGACCTGGAAACTCCATGATTCGCTCCCGGTCTGCCCATCATAGCCGACAGCGAACCCATCGAACCAGTACCCGTCACGAGGCTGGGCACCGGCCACGAACACGCTCTGGCCGCCAGGCGGGACCGCCATCCCGATGGCGTGATCACGGTAGACGGAACCAGGGATCTGCCGGTCGCGACCGTTGTACGTGGCCGCCCAAGCCTCGCAGCCCAGGTGCGGGATCGCGCCTTTGACCGCACACGGGTTGGTCGGCGGGGTCGCCGGCGTGGAGACCTCGGCCAAGCTGGCCGCCATCGGTCCAGTTAGGAGCAGGAGGCCAAGGATGCAGAGCCCGAGCCGGGTTCTCATCACCGACCTCACTCCTCCTGGACTGTCGAGCAAACCTCCCCTTGCTTGGGGCTAGGGATGGTCTCCGTGTAGTTGACCAGCGTCTTATGATCAGGACTCGTCTCTTTGACCCACAGGTGGACGGTGATGTGCTCGGTGGGACCTGGTTTAGTCATGTTCCACTCCCACTCGTCGCTCCCCGAGATGCTGATCGGGTTCCCCGTCATGGGGTTCTGCGGCCCTGAGTGATTCAGCGAGATGTTCCACGTGCGTCCGAGCTTCAGGGGCTCATCCCGGATCCATTCCCTCGCGATCCCCTCGATCTGGATGGTTCGGTCCGGCGCGGAGTCCGTCTCCCC
>CAYXGD010000137.1:0-5934 GCA_964464425.1 uncultured Thermoplasmatales archaeon | reverse complement strand
TTCACCGGCGAGGGGATCGGGAACGCCATGATGAGCGCCTCCCTGGCCACCGACCGGCTGGACAAGGTCCTCAACAACGGCGGCGCCACCCGGGCCAACCTGGCCCCCTACGAGCAAGCCGTCCGCGACGAGATGTGGGACGAGCTCAAGACCAGCCACCGGCTCCAGAAGATGGGCCAGCACAAGTGGCTCTTGAACTTCGTCATCGGTCGCGCGGCCAAGAAGCCGCATGTCGCCGAGACGATCAGCGACATGCTGGCCGACCGGGACAAGAAGGAGGAGCTCACCAACTGGTGGTTCTACCTCAAGCTGCTGTTCAAGTGACAGGCCCGTCCAGGCGCCCAGACCACTGCCGGGACCCATAGGTTCATGCCGTGCTAGGGCAACCCATGGATGTGCACCGCGACCGCCTGATCGCCGGTCTGCTCCTCGGTGCCATGGCGACCTTCGCTCTCTGGATGGCCTTCCCGTTGCCCGTCGTCGCATGGCTGCTGACCAGCGGGGCCATCTGGCTGGCCCTGGGGGAGCGACCCATCTGGCAGCGGGCCGGAACCCTGGCGCTCTTCTGGCTGCCGATCCTGGGCTACGTGGCCGTCAGCGGCTGGGCCGTGGGCACGGACGCTGGCCGTGTGGCCGGCGGTGACCCGGCCCCGATCGGGAACCTCCGGGACACGCTGCAGTGGGCAGGGATCTTCGTCGTCCCCGCGACGGCGAGCCTGATCGGCTGGCACCTGGCCCGGGACCGGTGGCCAACGGCAGCTAACGTCGTCGTCGGGGTCTGGGCAGCGATCATCCTCCTGATCCCATTCGAGGACGGGTTCAGGGCCGGGAGCCTCGTCCTGGATGGTCCCGGTGTGATCATCCCCGCCTGGATCGCCTCCCTTGCGACCGCCGGGCTCCTCGTGGCGCTCCTCATCCGCGGCGCCACCGGGCAGGAGCCGCAGGCCTGGGGGTCGGACCCGGTCTGAGCCACCAGCGCCCCGGCCGGGACCACAACCCCTAACCTCTCCAGGGCCCATCGGCCTGCCAGCCCATGCCGCGCCTGGACCTCCACAGCCACACGTTCTACTCGCCGGACTCGCGGATGCGGTTCGAGGACATCGCCGACCGGTGCCAGGAGGTCGGCATCGACGTGATCGCCACCACCGACCACCACACGGCCGAGGGGGCCCTTGCCTTCCAACGGTGGGCCGACAACCACGCCGACCACCTGGACGTGATCGTCGGCGAGGAGATCATGACCGACCACGGCGAGGTCATCGGGCTGTACCTCACCGAGACCATCGAGAGCCCCTGCCCTCTGGGCGAGGCCCTGGACGCCATCCAGGACCAGGGCGGGCTCTTCCTGCTTGAGCACCCTTTCGATCCGATGCGCCACGGGCTCGAGGGTAAGAGCTGGGAGGTCGACCCCGACATCATCGAGACGTTCAACGCCAGGACCCGGTTGAAGGGCGCCAACGCCAAGGCCGTCGAGCTGGCCCGGGCCAAGGGCACACCGACCTGCGCCTGCTCGGATGCCCACACGTTAGGCGAGTTCGGATCGGCTTACACCGATGTGCCCGCCTTCGACATCGAGAGCCCCAAGGGGCTCCTAGCTGCCCTCGAAGAGGGGACCCAGCACGAGACGACCTCACCGATCTGGGTCAGCGTCCACTCGACCATCGCCAAGGGCCTCCACCGGCTCGGGTTCTGACGGTGCGCCAAGGGAACCCTTATAGGTTCCAGACGAATCGGACCGCGGCCCCACCAGTCTCGAGCACCGTCGGTTGCTCGACCGGTCGGGCCCAGGTGGAAACCAGATGGGGAAGATCAACGTCGCGCTGCTCGGGGTCGGCAACTGCGCCTCGAGCCTCGTCCAGGGTCTGCGGTACTACGAGGACGCCGGCAAGGGCCAGGAGATCCCCGGCCTGATGCACAGCGTCCTCGGCGGGTACGCCATCCGGGACATCGACATCGTCTGCGGCTTCGACATCGACCGCCGCAAGGTCGGCAAGGACGTCAGCGAGGCCATCTTCGCCGAGCCGAACTGCGCCATGCGCGTCGTCGACGAGGTCGGGCACCTGGATGCGCCTGTCCTGATGGCCCCCGTGCTCGACGGGGTCTCCTCGCTCATGGACGAGGTCAGCGACGAACGGCGCTTCCTGCCGGCCGACGAGGACCCGGTCGATCCCGCTGCCGCCCTGGAGGAGCACGACGTCGACGTGCTGATCAACTTCCTCCCTGTCGGCTCCCAGCAGGCCACCGAGACATGGATGGACGCCTGCCTGGAAGCCGGCGTGGCACCGGTCAACTGCATCCCGGTCTTCATCGCCAGCGACCCCAAGTGGTCCGAGCGGTTCCAACAGGCCGGGATCCCCATCCTGGGCGACGACATCAAGAGCCAGGTCGGCGCCACGATCGTCCACCGCGTCCTCTCCAACCTCTTCGAGAACCGCGGCGCCGAGGTGGGTCAGACCTACCAGCTCAACGTCGGCGGCAACACCGACTTCCTCACCCTCCAGGACGAGAGCCGCTTGGAGACCAAGCGGACCAGCAAGACCGAAGCGGTCCAAAGCCAGCTCCGGGAACGCCTCAAGGACGCTGACATCCGGATCGGCCCGTCGGACTACGTGCCGTTCCTGGAGGACAACAAGGTCGCCTTCATCCGGATGCAGGGGACCGGGTTCACCGACGCACCCATCGAGATCGAGCTGCGCCTGTCCGTCCAGGATTCCCCCAACTCGGCCGGCGTCGTCATCGACGCCCTCCGCTGCGCCAAGCTCGCCCAGGACCGGGGGATGGCCGGCCCCATCGAGGCCCCCTCGAGCTTCTTCTTCAAGCACCCACCCCGGCAGGTCACCGACGACGAGGCTCGCGACATGGTGGAGGCGTTCATCGCAGGGTCGGCGAGCGAACCGAAGACCACAAACCCAGCCGGCGACTAGGTCTGCCAAGGGAGCGGCCATGATCTCAGCGGTGCGAGGACGGATCGACACGGTCGTCCGGCGCATCGCCTGGCTCTTCGAACGCCTGGGCGTCACCCCCAACGGCGTGACCTTCCTGGCGCTCGTGATCGCCTCGGCCGGCGCCTACCTGATCGCCACCGGGCACCTGATCTGGGGGGCTGCCGTGGCCGGGCTCGGAAGCGTGCTCGACGCCTTCGACGGCGCGCTGGCTCGACGGACCGGGAACGTCACCACGTTCGGCGGTTACCTGGACAGCCTGCTCGATCGCTACGTCGACGGCATCGCCCTCTTCGCCGTCGGCTGGTACGCCGACACCCTGCTCATGTGGGCCCTGGTGTTCGCCGCCCTCCTGGGTGCGCTGGCGACCTCGTACGCCAAGGCCCGCACCTACCAGGATGCCTCCCCTGACCCCGGGGCATGGCCGGACCTGATCGAGCGCCCCGAGCGCCTGCTCCTGCTCCTCGGTGGCATAGGCATCCAGGGCATCGTTTTCGCTCTCTGGGGGGGCCCGGACTACCTGGCCTGGCTGATCGGCGGGTTGGCCGTGCTCGGCCACGTCACCGTGATCCAGCGGGCCTGGCGAGCCAAGGGCTTCCTGGAGGACGGCCCGTGATCGACCCCGGTCCCGAGGATGGGAACGCCGACGGCGTGGAGGAGGGCGGCTCCAGACGGTTCCGCCGGTTCCTGATCATCGCCATCGCTGCCAGCGTGCTCAGCTTGGTCGGCGTCTTCCTCTACTCCTTCCTGACCCACCGCGACGAGCTGATCGCCTCCCTCTCCCAGCTCAACCCGCTGATCTTCGTCATCGCCATCGGCCTCCACGTGACCGCCCTGATGAGCTGGTCCATGCGGCTGGTCTGGCTGACCGATGGCGCAGGCCACCCGATCAGCTTCGCCACCGCCTTCGAGGCCGTCTTCGCCGGGGTCTTCGCCGCCGCTCTCACACCAGCACGGCTCGGCGGCGAGCCGGTCCGGTTCGCGCTGCTCACCAGCAACGACGTCCCGCCCCGGGAGGCCTCGCTGATCGTCCTGCTCGAACGAGGGTTCGACACGCTGCTGTTCATCATCCTCGGCGCGTGGGCCACCATCGTCCTGGTCCCCAAACTGCCCCAGTCGGCCCTGTTGGCCATCGTGGCCCCGCTGGGGCTGCTCTTCCTGGTCCTGCTCATCGTCATCCCCCTGCTGATCCTGCTCAAGCCCGAGGCCGTCCATCCGATCATGGGCCTGGCCAAGCGGTTCGTGGGCGAGGACCGGATCGAGCGGGCCAAGGAGTGGACCGTCCTCGAGATGGCCCGCCTCCGCCGGGCGCTGGCCACGGTGCTCTCCAAGCACCCGAGCCGGGTCCCGCTGGCAGCACTGGCGACAGCGGTCACCTGGGGGCTGGAGTTCTCGGTGATCGCCTACCTGCTCGACGCTCTGGGCCACCAGATCCCCTTCGTCGTCGTGGCCCTGGGGGCTGTGTTCGTGGTCCTCTTGACAACCCTGCCCCTGCTCCCGGGCGGGGCAGGCGTCGCCGAGATCGGCGCCCTGGGCGTGTTCGGAGCCTTCACCGACGGCCTCGGGTTCACCTTCGTGGCCGCCTGGCGGGCCTGCACGTACTACGTCGACTGCACCGCCGGCGGCTTCTTCGCCCTCCGGTTCGCCAGCGCCGAGACCATGCAGGTCCTGGAACGATCGGGGAAGAAGCGGGAGCGCAAGACGCCCCAGGCCGACGATCGCCCCTCGGTGGCCCCCACCGGCCAGCCGCCCCCGCCACCGGAAGACGACGAAGAGCCGCCAGGTGACGACGAGGCCCCCTGAGGCCCCCTCCGGCCCCCCGCCTTTAAGAGGGCAGCCGAAACGGGTTAGAGGTACCAGCCGTTGCCCGACCCATGCCACCGACCGAGGATGCCGAGGTCCGCATCGAGGAGGACACCATGGGCGAGGTCCGCGTGCCCAAGGATGCCCTCTGGGGGGCCTCGACCCAGCGTGCCGTCGAGAACTTCCCGATCTCCGGCCAAGGGATGCCCCGCCGGTTCATCCACGCCTTCGGCCTGCTCAAACTTGCCTGCGCCCGGGCCAACCGGAAGCACGGCGACCTCGACGAGAAGACCGCCGAGGTGATCGAGAAGGCCGCCCGCGAGGTCGCCGACGGCCAGCTCGACGACCAGTTCCCCGTCGACGTCTTCCAGACCGGGTCGGGCACCTCCTCCAACATGAACGTCAACGAGGTCATCGCCAACCGGGCCAGCCAGCTCATCGGCGAGCAGATCGGCTCCAAAGCCGTCCATCCCAACGACCACGTCAACATGGGCCAGTCGAGCAACGACACGGTCCCCACGGCCATGCACGTAGCTGCCGTCCTGGCCATCGAGGAGGACCTGCTCCCTGCGCTGAACAAGCTCCAGACGAGCCTGGAGCAGAAGGCCGCCGACTTCGACGATGTCCTCAAGATCGGCCGCACGCACCTGCAGGACGCTGTCCCCATCCGTCTGGGCCAGGAGTTCAGCGGGTACGCCGCCATGGTCCGCAAGGGCCGAGCCCGTGTCGAGGCCAGCCTCGATGGCCTGCGTGAGCTTGCCATCGGTGGGACCGCCGTCGGCACGGGCCTCAACGCCTACGACGGGTTCGGCAGCGACGTAGCCGCCGAGCTCACCGAGCTGGCCAACACCGAGTTCCGGGAGACCGACAACCACTTCGAGGCCCAGGGCGCCCGGGATGCCTACGTCTTCGCCAGCGGCGCGCTCAACACGGTGGCTGCCTCGCTGATGAAGATCGCCAACGACATCCGGCTTCTCGCCAGCGGCCCACGCTGCGGGCTCGGTGAGATCATCCTGCCAGCCATCCAGCCCGGCTCGAGCATCATGCCGGGCAAGGTCAACCCCGTGATCTGCGAGTCGGTCGTCCAGGTCGGCGCCCAGGTCAACGGCAACCACCAGGCCATCACCGTGGGCGGCCAGTGGGGCCAGCTCGACCTGAACGTGATGAAGCCCCTGATGACCCGCAACCT
>CAYXGD010000136.1:0-5958 GCA_964464425.1 uncultured Thermoplasmatales archaeon | reverse complement strand
CCGAAGCCCTGTGCGAGAGCTGCAACAACTGCACCGTGCCCCAGGTCACCGGCGCACCCGGCGTGTGCCGGACGCCGGAGATCCTCCGCCAGCGCGGCGAGCTCGCCCGGCAGGGACGGTACGACAGCTAAACCTTGACCGTGGGCTGCAACGGGGCCTCCTCCGGGTCGCTCCCCCGCAGACGTTGGCGCGCGGTCAAGCGGGTGCCGGTGGCCGGCACGTGCCCGGTGGCCGCCGGTAGGCCCATCTCTGGCATGTCACCGTAGACGCACTCGGCCGTCCCCGGCTCGACGAGGTAGGTCTCGTGCCAGATGCCCGTGTCCCCCGACCCTGAACTCCGCTGGTTGAACCGGGCCCAGGCGTCCGCGTGGGGCTCGTCGGGCGACCGGGCGAAGGCCTCGAGCTTCTCGAAGCTCTCCCAGTGCTGGACCAGCATGACCTGGCGCCATCCCAGCCAAGGACGGCTCGCCAAGAGGCCCCGGCTGGGGTCCCGTTGGAGGCGCCATAGCATGGGGACCATGGCCAGGAGGACCGGCAACCAGGCCCAGACCTTCCAGAGCCTGTTGATCCGCATGCCGATGAGGAAGACGACGACCGGCTGGTCCAGGTCGGCCGTGTACCGGCCGGTGTGGATCGCTGCCATGGATGCACGGAGGGGGTCCCGGCGCAAGCCACGACCGGTTCTTTGCCTGGCAAAGCGCTGAGAAAGGGTCCCCGTCGGATGGGCGCGCGCTCGGGAGCGATCACCTCGCTCATCTCCTCTCCGGACGTGTCGACGGGCGCTCCCGAAGGGGGCTCGTCGCCGATCAGCCTGGTCGGGCAGGGCCCTGCAGGCTCGCGTCCGGCAGCGTGAGCCGCCGGTCGCGTCCGCGGGTGCGGGATCGGGGCTGGTAGGCACCGTCATCGCTGACGGCCAGGCAGGTACCAGCACGTGACACGGCGCCGTTCACCCTCCGGATCGATGCCCGGGGGCGGGCAGGCGGTGGGGCCTGCCGGTGCCGTCCACCTCTCGGCGTCCGAGCGTCCGGCCGTCATCGCCTCGCGGCGGGGACCGGTGGCAGGGGCCGGCCAGGGGACCGGCGATCGCCAGCGTGGCCACCGTTGGCCTCGGAAGGCCGGCGGCTGCTGGCCGGACGCCAGCTGCCCCACCCCCGGTTGCCCGAAGGCACCGGCGTGGGCGCTTGCGCGTCCACCTGCGTTCGCACCGTGCGCTCTGGCCGGGTGGGCCAGCGATCGCCCGGTGCGTGCTCGTGTCACGTCGTCCTTCGCGTGCCGGCGTGCGGGCACCGCGGAGCGATCCACGGTGCCTGCCAACGGTCACCCGCTGGCAGATGCCTGCGACATCCTGACCCCGAAGGGTAGCCGGCGCCCGGGGTTGAACCCAGGCGACCTGGCACGGGCTTGCGCCCGTCGCCTTGCACGCCCTTGCGGGCGTGCTCCGCCGACGATCCCGAAGGACCGCCAGCAGGCCGACGCGAGAGGTCGGACCGTGCGCGCGCCCGACGATCCCGACGGCAAGCCGCCGGGACCCTCCGACGCGGGCAACCTTACCATGTCACGGTGAGACATATCACTTTCTCCGAGCCGCTTTTGATAACACGAAACCGGCCCCGGCAGGTTCTTAGGTCGGGGGTTTCGGGTGGAACGAGCTTGTGGGTCAAGTCGCGGCGACCGACACGGGGGACCGGCCGGCTTCGCGCGTCCCTGGCAAACGCTTTTCCACCCCCTCCCCCCTGGCCCATCGATGGCCGACGACGGCACAGACGACCGGAAGGGGCGCCCCAAGGCCGCGGGGCGCGGGCCCCGGCTGATGGTCGCCCTGGACAAGATGAACCTCGACCGCGCCCTGGCCATGGCCGAGCAGGCCGTGGAGGGGGGTGCTGACATCCTGGAAGCCGGCACGCCCCTGATCAAGAGCGAGGGCCTGGAAGCCGTCCGCCAGCTGCGCAAGCGGTTCCCGGACAAGCCGATCTTCGCTGACATGAAGACCGCCGACACCGGGACGCTCGAGTGCGAGATCGCCGCCAAGGCCGGAGCCAGCATGGTCGGCATCCTGGGCTCGGCCAGCGACGAGACCATCACCGAGGCCGTCCGGGCCGGACGCAAGTACGGTGCCGAGGTCGTCGTCGACATGATCGGCGTGCCCGACATCGTCCAGCGGGCCGTGGAGGCCCAGGAGATGGGCGCCGGTTTCGTCAGCCTGCACGTCGGGATCGACGAGCAGATGCGCGGCCAGGCCGACTTCTCCTTCGTCAAGGACGTGGCCGAGGCTGTCGACATCCCGGTCATGGTCGCCGGGGGCCTGACCAGCGAGACGGCCCCCGAGGTCGTCAAGCTGGGCGCCCAGGTCATCGTCGTCGGTGGCGCGATCACGAAGGCCAAGGACATCCCCGAGGCCACCGCCCGGATCAAGCGCTCGATCGAGGAGCTCGAGGCCATCGAGTCCCCGGGCATGAAGAAGTACGATCCCGACCGCGTCCGCGAGGCGCTTCTGACGTGCTCGACGCCCAACGTCTCGGACGCCATGCATCGCGGCGGCGTCCTCGAGGGCCTCGGCCCGGTCCAGGAGGGCCACAAGGTCGCCGGTCCGGTGCTCACCGTGGCCACCAAGGATGGCGACTGGGCCAAGCCGGTCGAGGCCATCGATCAGGCCGAGCCCGGCACGATCCTGGTCATCGACGCGCAGGGCGGCAAGGACGCCGTCTGGGGCGAGCTGGCCAGCCACACCTGCCAGGTCAACGACGTGGCCGCCGTCGTGATCGACGGCGCGGTCCGCGATGTGGACTTCATCCGGGAGATCGGGTTCCCCGTCTGGGCCCGGCATCAGGTCCCCAACGCCGGCGACCCCAAGGGGTTCGGCGAGATCGGCGTCGAGATCACGGCTGGTGGGCAGACCTTGCACACCGGCGACTGGGTGCTGGCCGACGACAACGGTGTCGTCGTGATCCCCAAGGAGGAGCTCGTCGAGATCGCCAACCGGGGCGTGGAGACCAAGGAGCAGGAGGACCGCCTGCGCCAGGAGATCGTGGAAGGCAGCTCGCTCTCCAAGGTCCTCGAGCTCAAGCGATGGGAGAAGGTCGTCGGATGACGAGGGTGGTTCCTCGGGTCCTCCCGTCGCAGGCCTCCCCCTGACCCTCCCTGGCGGTGTCGGCTTGCATCAGCGATGCGCTGCATCGCCTGCTTCGGCCTCCTTGCCAGCGATGGCCAAGGTGCTGCTGTGATCCGCGAGCCCTGCTGGATCCACGCGGTCGGCTGGGCGGGCAGGGGCCGTTGGCCCACACCCTTTTGACCCCTCACCGACGAAGGTCCGATGTGGTCTGGCGGCTGAGCGGGAACGAGGCGGGGACACGCTTGCTGCAGCCCCAACCGACCGAGGGCTGGCGAGCGATCACCGAGGTCTGCATCAGCCGGCCTTCGACCTGGGAACGCCACCCGTGGCTCCCGGCGCTCTACCGCCGCGAGGGGCACCGGACCCGCATCTTCTTGTTCGAAAGCGACCCCGAGCTGGACGCGTTGCTCCGTGAGCACCACCTGCTCGGCAAGATCCCGACACGGCCCGTCCCCCCCAAGGCCCGCCCCCACTTCGAGGACCTGGAGTAGCCCTGGGGGCACCAACTCAGGCGGCCAGCGGCCAGTAGATCGTCAAGAGCCAGATGCAGACCGCGCCGACGATGATCGACAGCGGCAGACCGACCTTCATGAAGTCGGTGAACTTGTACTCGCCTGGGCCGTAGACCATCAGGTTGGTCTGGTAACCGATCGGCGAGAGGAAGCCCATGCTGGCCGCGAAGGTGCAGGCCAGGATGAAGGTCAGCTCGTTGAGCCCGAGCACCTCAGCCGAGTCGACCGCGATGGGGAGCATCAGGGCCACGCTCGCGTTGTTCGAGATGATCTGGGTCAGGATCAGCGTCAGGGCGAAGAACATCGAGAGGATCGCCACCGGCGGCAACCCGCCGGCTTGCTGGACGAGGAACTCGGCCAGGAGCGCGGCTGCACCGGTCTCCTCCAGCGCGATGCCTAACGGGATGACGCCGGCCAGCAGGAACACGATGTCCCACCGGATCGATTCGTGCAGCTCGTTGACGCGTAAGCATCCTGTGAAGACCATGATGACCACCCCGGTCAAGGCAGCCACCGAGATCGGGAAGATGTTCAGCGCAGCGGTCCCCACCACGGCGACGAGGATCGCCAGGACGAGGGGGATCTTGCGCCGGCGGAACTTGGTGATCTCCAGCTCCTCGGCGATGATGAAGTCCGGGTTGCGTTTGAGGGCGTCGATCGTGGCCCGTTCGCCGGACAACAGCAAGGTGTCGCCGTGCTCCAGGCGGAGGTTCTGCAGCCTCCGCAAGAAGATCCGCTCGCGCTTCTTGACGCCCAGGACGACGGCGTTGAAGCGTTGGCGGAAGCCGGATTCCCGCAAGGTCGCGCCTTCGATGAACGCGCCCGGGGCGATGATGGCCTCGACCAGGACGGTGTCGCCCTCCTCCCCAGGCAAGCCGTGGGTGACCTCGGGCAGGATGGCCACGCCCTCGCTGTCCCGGATCTTGAGCAGCTCGTCCCTGGAGGCCCGGATCAACAGGACGTCGTGCTCTTGGAACTCCAGACCGACCAGCGGTTGGTCGATCACGGTGTCGCCACGGAAGACCCGGATCACGTCGACGTCGAACCGCTGCTTGAGATCGCTCTCCTGGACGGTCTGGCCGACCAGGGCTGACCCGGGTTCCAGGACGATCTCGCAGACGTAGTCCCGGAGCTTGAAGCGCTCGGTGACCTCGGTGATCTCGTGCCGTTCGGGGAGAAGGTGAGGCGCCACGAGGAACAGGTAGAGCCCGCCGACCAGGAGCAGCGGGAACCCGACCTTGGTGAACATGAACATCGAGAAGGTGCCATACCCGAGCTGCTGGGAGATGTCCGAGGCCAGGATGTTGGTCGACGTGCCGATCAGGGTCATGGTGCCGCCCAGGATCGCCGCGAAGGAGAGCGGGATCAGGAACTTGGAGGGCGACCGCTTGAGCTGGCTGGCCACGGTGATGACCAGCGGGACCATGATCGCCACCACCGGCGTGTTGTTGATGAAACCGGAGACGACCCCGGCGACGCCCAGCATCAACAGGGTGAACTTGCCCACGCTCCCCTTGGCCATGTCAAGGACCCAGTGGGCCAGCGTGTTGACCAACCCGGCTCGCTGGATCCCGGCGGCCAGGATGAACATGGCCATGACCGTGATCGTCGCTTCGCTGGAGAACCCAGAGAGACCTTGTTCTGGGGTGAGCACGCCGGTGACCATCAGCGCGGCCGCAGCGGCCAACGCGGTCACATCGGGCGGGATCACCTCCGTGGCGAACAAGATGAACGCTCCCGCTGTGACGGCGAGCGTCAGGATGATAGGGTCGACCAACGGGCTCGCGAACCGCGGTGCGACGGATATACCTAACGAAGCGACCTAGCGGCGGCTCCGATGGGCGCACGGCTCGAGCCGTGGGGTGATCGGCCACCTGGGCGGGCGTTGGATGGGAGATGAGGAAAGAGGGGGTAGCGCGAGCCTGAGCCCGCGCTCCCTCGGGCAGGGGGGCCCAGCTTAGACCGGGCCGTAGAGGCCCTGGAGCTTCTCGTAGGCCGCCTCGGCAGCCTCGAGACGCTGGGAGACGTTCTCCCAGTTGATGTTCTGGAAGAAGGCGTCGATGTACTTCCCGCGCTCGGGCCCCTGGTCGTAGTAGTAGGCGTGCTCCCAGAAGTCGCAGGCCAGGATGGGGACCACGTTCCACCAGGAGAAGACGTTGTGGAAGTCCACCAGAGCGGTGTGGAGCTTACCGTCGGCCATGTCGTAAACCAGGAGGGCCCAGCCGCTGCGGCCGCTGGCCGTGGCGACGGCGCGGAACTCCTCCTCGAAGGTCTCGAAGCTGCCGAAGTCCTCCTCGATCTTGTCCAGGAGGGCGCCCTCGGGGCGTCCGCCGGGGC
>CAYXGD010000135.1:0-5992 GCA_964464425.1 uncultured Thermoplasmatales archaeon | reverse complement strand
TGGCCGACGTGGCCGCGTTCGACCTCACCACCGAGCCGGCCGAGATGCTCTGGCGCGCCACCGTGGACGGCGTCCGGGCCGACCACATGACCCTGACGCCCTCCGGCGACCGGTTGTTCGTCTCGGACCTGATGATGGACCAGGTCATCGTGCTCGACCCCGAGGATGGATCGAGGTTGGGGACCTTCCCGACCGGCGACTACGCTCACGGCGTCAACGTGATCCAACCGGGCCCCGCCCCGGACGGGCTCCACCCCGAGAGCGGGTTCACCACCGGCGACCGGTGCGCCTTCCTCGACGCGCCGGCCGACCAGGAACCCGAGCGGTGCATCTACGCGGCCAGCATCGGCGACATCGTGGTGCAGCCCCGGGAGGCCCGGGACCGGCCCGACGAGGTCGACACGGTCGCCAACGAGCCCTACGTGCTCACCATCGCCGACGCCGACACGCTCGAGGTCGTGCGCACCCTCGAGTTCCCCGATGGCATCCGCCCGGCGGTCTTCTCGCTCACCGACGAGGCCAACCTGATGTACTACCATGAGAGCATGTTGCACGGCATCGTCGAGTACGACCTGGAGGAAGGCCGCGAGATCCGCCGCGTCCAGCTCCCCATCGACCCAGGCGTCACCGAGGACGACTACAGCTTCGAGAGCCCCCACCACGGCCTGGCCCTATCGCCCGACGGCTCGACCCTGTGCGCCGCCGGTCGGGCCTCGGACTACGTGGCCTTGGTCAGCACCGAGACCATGCTCCCCGAGCACATCGTCGATGTCGGCGATGCCCCCGGCTGGGCGGTCACTGGGCCCGATGGCCAGACGTGCTGGGTCCCTTCGCCCGGCAGCGAGGCCGAGGACGCCGAGCCCGGCGCGCACACCGTGGCGGTGATCTCCTACCAGACCGGGGAGAAGCTGGCGACGATCGAGACCGACCTGGGCCCCAAGCACGTGCTGCCGGCCATCGTCCCGGCTAGCGTCGTCGGCTGATCAGCTCTGGCTGGTCTCGGCTTCGACCCAGAGCGCGTAGGCCTGGTGCGGATGGTCCACGTCCAGCGGCAGCAGGCACGGCACGTCGTAGGGATGGGCCTCGGCCAGGGCGTCCTCCAGGTCCGGCACCAGGTCGGCCCGGGTCTTGAACAGGGCTAGGGTCTCGGTCTCCTCGACGACCTCGCCCTCCCAGCGGTAGATCGAACCGGCCTCCCAGAACGTCGCACACGCGGCCAAGCGTCGATCGATCATCGCCCGAGCCAGGTCCTGGGCGGTCTCCCGGTCCGGGAAGGTGGCGTAGACGAGCTGGAGGTCCATGGCTCGGCAAGGCAGCCTCGGCTTTAGGCCTTGGGCGTCCGGGCTCGCGGGGCCCCCCAACGCAACGGTCTTAAGCGGGAGCTGGCCTTGGCGAGCCTGAGATGGTCTCGCTCCTGGCGGTGCTGGCCGGCCTCACCGCCGTCTACATCGCGATCTTGCTCTTCCTCTCCAAGCGGGAGTCCGACCGCTACCAGGTCGTCGGCCCCCTGATCATGCTCAAGACCCAATGGGGCAAGAAGACCATCGACAAGATCGCCAAGGGGCGCGGTGTCGGCGTGATCTCGGACATCTTCATCGCGATCACCGTCCTGGCCGGCGCCCTGATGCTCATCCTGGTCGTCTACCAGAACACCCTGCTGTTCACCCACACCGAGATCGTCGCCGACAACCCCCCTCAGCTCGAGCAGACCCTGGCCATCCCCGGGGTCAACCCGGTGATCCCCGTCGGCTACGGCCTCTTCGCCCTGCTGGTCGCCCTGGTCATCCACGAGGGGGGCCACGGCGTGCTCGCCCGGCACGCCGACATGGAGGTCCGCTCGCTGGGCCTCCTGTTCTTCGTCATCCCGATCGGCGCCTTCGTCGAACCCAACGAGACCGATCTCCAGGGATCCCGGCTCAGGGACAAGCTGCGTCTCTTCTCCGCCGGTCCCGGCCCGAACATCGTCCTGGCCCTCGTGTGCGTGGTCGGGTTCAGCCAGGTCTTCGTCCCTGCCATGAGCCCCCAGCACGACGGCGTCGCCGTCATGGGGGTGATCGACGATCTGCCCGCCGAGCGCGCCGGGCTCGAGGCCGGCGCGTTCATCACCGGCATCGACGGGCAGCCCGTCCAGACCTACGATGACTTCCAGCAGATCCTCCAGTCCAAGGAGGCCGAGGACGGCGAGGACCCGCCACCGTTGCAGGTCAACTACTGGCACCGGGGCCAGACCTCCCAGACCATCATCCGGCCCCTGGACAAGTACGAGTACTACCAGGACGCCGGGTTCAGCCAGGCGCAGATCGAGGAGGCCTGCACCGACGAGAACGGCACGGACACCTGCCGAGGTGTGCCCTTCCTGGGCATCAACCCGGCCGGCCCCGAGCAGCTCGACGGGCTCGTGGCCAACCTCCAGCACCCGTACGAGACCCAAGGCATCGCCCGCGGCTCGCTGTTCTACATCGCGATGCCCTTCGCCAACCTCCAGCCCTTCCCGAGCACGTTCCACGACATCTACGAACCCACCGGGGCCTTCGACGGTTGGGGCGACAGCTACTGGGTGACCGCCAACACGCTCTACTGGCTGTTCTGGATCAACGTCGTCCTCGGGACCTTCAACGCCCTGCCCTTCTGGGTCCTCGATGGTGGCCACATGTTCCGTCAGAGCCTCCACTGGAGCCTGAGGCGCCGCAAGGGCATCGACACCCGGGATCTGGAGGTGAGCAGCGGCGAGGACGAGGCCCCCCACTACGTGGCCCGGGATCCGCTCGTCCAGTTGCACCTGGATGAGGTGGACCGCCAGGCCGGGATGATCAGCAAGGGCGTGACGATCACCATGCTGGTCCTGATCCTGGCCCCGCTGATCGTGCCTCAGTTCCTGTGACCAGGGCCGGCTGGTCGGGCAAGCGCCGACCGGCCTGACGATCCTGGCGCCTAACCAGGATCAGCGTCGACAGCATCCCGGGCCCAGGCCACCAGCTCGTCGGGATCCTCGATGACCTCGGCTGGGACCTCGTAGTAGGAACGCATCGTCTGCCGCTCGTTAGGCTGGAAGGGGCCCATGCCGTGGGCCTCGTAGCGCGGCTGGGTGGCCTCGTCGACCTTGAGGAACAGCCGGTCCTTGAACACGATCCCGAAGAAGGTGTCGCCGAGGTAGAGGCCGTGGCCACCGAACATCGCCCGAGCGGTCACCGGGCCTAGGTCCTCGAGCTGGTCGACCACGAACGTGGCGAAGCCGTCGCCGGTCACACCCCAACGAGCGCGCCAGCCAAGATAACTTCCCCGGCTTGGGACCTCAGAGCGGTGATCGGGCCCGGGCGAGGCCGGGTCGGTAAGGCTTTTGACGACGGCCCGGTGTGCTCATCGCGTGCCCCTCCAGACAGAGTTCGACGGGAAGGCCTGGGTCCTGCCCGACGACGTCGACACCGACCAGATCACGCCGGGCAAGTACCTGGCCATGATCACCGAGGAGGAGCTGGGGCCCCACGTCCTGGAGGGCTACGACCGGAGCTTCCCCGACAAGGTCAGCCCCGGCGACATCATCGTGGCCGGGGAGAACTTCGGTTGCGGCAGCTCCCGGGAGCATGCCCCCATCGCCATCAAGGGCGCCGGGGTGCCGGTCGTCGTCGCCGAGAGCTTCGCACGGATCTTCTACCGGAACGCCTTCAACGTCGGCCTCCCGGTGATCGAGGTCCCCGGCATCAGCGACCACGTCGACGAGGGCGACACCGTACACGTGGACCTGCGCTCCGGCGAGATCGAGAACACGACCACCGGTGAGACCTTCGAGGCCGAACCCCTCTCCGACAAGGCCCTCGAGCTGATCGAGGCCGGCGGGTTGATCAACCTCACCCGTCGCAAGCTCGGCAAGGAACCCCTCGAGGGTGGCGGCCGCGCCTAGCCGCCGCCCATCCACGGCGTCAGCGGGAAGGTTCGACAGTTCTGTACGTTCCCGGCTGGGACCTGCCGAGGTTCCAAGCTAGAGCTTATCTAGGTCCGGGGGGCTGGCTCACGCGGTGAGGCGCATGGGAGCGCGACACGCAGCCACCGTCCTCCTAGCCGTGAGCCTGCTGGCCATCCCGGCCGCGGTCATGGGCGAGGACCACATCCAACCCACGCCAGCGGCCGTGACCGACGGGTTCGCGGTCCTGCCCTTCGCAGACATCCCGGTCCCCACGGCCATCACGTTCGGCCCGGACCTCTCTGGGGAGGCCCCCCAGGCCCCCGTCGAAGGTCACGGCGACCTCTACGCGACCAGCCTCGATGGCAGCGTGTACCGGGTGGACCTCACCTGGACCCCAGCCGGGCCGGTCGCCGGCGAGGTAAGCATATTCGCCGAGGGCTTCAACCAACCCCTGGGCATCGCCTTCGACGACGACGGCAACGCCTACGTCAGCGACTCGGTCGCCCCCGAGCAGATGGGCCGGGCCGCCGACGGCATCGTCTACTGGATCGACACCGACGGGGACCGCCACGTCCTGGTCGACAACCTGCCCAACGGCCGCCACAACACCAACAACCTCAAGTTCCACCCGGACGGCCGGCTGTTCATCACCAACGGCAACCCCAACGACAACGGTCAAGCCGGCGGCTCGGCCGACGTCTTCCCCTACTCGGGCGCCATCCTGGCCGTCCAGCCCGAGATCCTCCAGGGCGACCCGGCCGTCCTCCACTGGGAGGATGTCGACGGTCAGCCCCTGGCCGCCGACGAGATCTTCGACGCACCGGTCAACGACCCGTTCGAGGCCAAGGTCGAGGTCATCGGGTTCGGCCTGCGCAACGTGTACGATGTGGCCTTCGGTCCCGACGGGACGGCCTACACGGCCACCAACGGCGCCGATGACCCGTCGAGCCAGGACGTCGTCTACCGCTTCGACGACGGCCCCGGCGCCTTCTACGGGTTCCCGTTCTGCTACGACGAGGGGCTGCCCGGCGCCACCGGCGACGACATCACCAAGGTCAACAACCCGACCTTCCCCGACTGGCCCACCGGCTTCGACCACCCGGCCATCGACGAGCAGCCCTGCCAGGACCTGCCCACCGCTGACGCCCTGATCGGCTGGCACGTGTGCGCTACCGGCGCTGACATCCCGGCCGACACCGAGGGCCCCTTCGGCAACGCCCTCTACGTCGGCGAGTGCACCCAGTTCTTCGCCGAGGACCTGCTCGACAAGATGGTCGCGCACCCCACCACCCACAACACGGCTCACAAGGTCGTCCGCGTCACCCTCGACGAGGACGGCCACCCGACCGGGGTCCGCGACTTCGTCAAGGGCCTCCCCTTGCCCCTGGATGTCCACTTCGGGCCCCAGGGTGACATGTACATCGCCGATGCGACCGGGATCCTGCGCGTGACCTCGGCTGTACCCTGAGCCATCGGTCCCGTCCACCGGGAGCCTGACCGGGTGCCGGGTGCAGCCGACCGGCCAACGCTGGGCCAGCAACGCTTATACGGGCCCAGCTGACCTGGACAGGATGATGTCGCGAGCCACGGGGCTGATCGTCGGCCTCTTGCTGATCACCGTCGGCCTGGCCGGCTGCCTCGGCACCGAGGACCTCTCCCCCCAAGGGGCCGACCAGGCCCCAGCGGACCTGGACGACCTGACCCAGCCGATCTACGACACGGTCGTCCGCGAGGAGATGACCGTCCAGGAGAGCCAGGGGGGCAACGAGAGCGCGTCGATCTGGATGGACATCTACCGACCCGAGACCGGCGGCGTGAACGTGCCGACCATCCTGGTCATGACGCCCTACCAGTCCCTGGGCGACGCCCTGGGCGCGGCCGGTGCGGCCTCGGAGGGCCAGGCCCCGCCGGTCCCGCCGGAGGAGACCCCCTACGACCCCGGCCTGGTCGACTTCTTCGTGCCCCGTGGCTACGCGGTCGCGTTCGCTGACGTCCGCGGCAACCACAACAGCGGCGGCTGCATCGACCAGTCCGGTCCCGAGCAGTGGTACGATGGGTACGTCACCGTCCAGACCCTGGCCGACCAGCCCT
>CAYXGD010000134.1:0-6009 GCA_964464425.1 uncultured Thermoplasmatales archaeon | reverse complement strand
GCATCAACCAGAGCCTGACGACCTTCCAGTTCGTCCGCTCCCCCACCGCCGAGCTCGTGCCTGCCGGCACCTACTGGCCCTTCGGGGACACCGGCACCGGGACCGTGACCGAGAAGCAGAACCCGACCGGCGTGACCCCGCACGACATGACCTTCCAGGAGGACCCGGTCACCGGCGACCCGGTGCTCACGGTCAGCCACTGGGACCTGGGCGTGGCCGTGCTCGACATCTCCACGCCCAACGCGCCCCAGGAGCTGGCCCGATGGGCCGGGGACGGCGCCGAGCACTACCAGGGCTACGTGCACTCGGCCCAGCTGACCACGATCGGCGAGGAACGCTACCTCGTGGTCACCCCCGAGACCCTGTCCGACATCCTCCCGGCCATCTGGATCCTGGACGTGACCGACTGGTCGAGCCCCGAACTGGTCGCTGAGTGGACCAACCCCGGCGAGCACACCAGCCAGGGGCTCCTGATGACCACCCACCAGTTCCAGCTGGTCGACGGGAAGATGTACATGACCTACAACCACAACGGGATCTGGGTGCTCGACCTGGCCACCATGATCGAGAACGGCGGCGGGGCCCCGGATGCCAGCGAGATCCTGGGCGTCCACCTGCCCCACACCCACAACGTCACGCTCTACGACCGGGAGACCTACCCCATGGGCCTGCCGGCACCGTGGGACATCAACGTGGTGGACGGCTACATCGTGACCGCCGACCGGTACACCGGCCTGCACGTCCTGCACTACGCTGGGGATGCCGCCGGGGACCCGGTGCTGACCAGCCAGGCCTGAGACCGAGGCATCGGCTCTCGGGGCCCAACCCTGGAGCGCCGGGGTGCCAGCCGGCCAGCGGTCAGGCCGACCGGGCCGGCCGGGACGTTCCCCCAGCGGCGGGCTACGCGTCCTCGTCCGGCTCGGCCTCGTCCACCGGCGGTGGCGCCTCGCGCTCGTCCTGGGCGCCCCAGTCCTCGCGCTGGATGGGCGGGTCGATCTCGTTGAGCCAGAGGGTCCGCTGCGGGAACGGGATGGTGATGCCGCTCTCGCGGAACTTGGCGTCGATCATGTCCCGGATCTCGCTGGCGATGCGGAACCGGTCGGCCACCGTGTTGACGAAGACGACCAGGCGGAACAGCAAGGCGGAGTCGCCGAACTCGTCGAAGAAGACACCGGATCGGAGCTCCTCGTCGATGTAGACCTCCGGGTGCTCCTCGGCGACCTCCTCGAGCAACCGGCGGACGTCGGCCACGGGCGAGCCGTAGGCCACGCCGACGCCGATGTGCATCTTGTAGCGCCGGTCGGGGTAGTTCAGGTTGACCACGCGCGCGTTCTCGAGGTCCTTGTTCGGAGCGATGATGTACTCGTGGTTCCGGTAGAAGTACAACCGCGTGCTCCGCAACCCGATCTTCTCGACGCGGGTCACCTCGCCGGTGTCCAGCCGGATGTCGTCGCCCTCGGTGAAGGGCCGGTCGATCATGATGAACAGGCCCGAGAAGAGGTTCTGCAGGGTCGGGCCCAGGCTGTTGGAGAGCACGAGACCGACGACGACACCACCGGCCACGAGCACGCCGAGGTCGACCCCGATCCCCTCGAGCGCGTAGAAGAACGCGAAGGCGCCCAGCACGGCGATGGCTAGCTTGCGGACCACGGGGAGGATGACGTCATCCCACTTGGTCTGGGTCTTGGGTGCGACCTGCTCCTTGAGGTAGACGAGGATCGAGTCGGTGACCCGGTAGACCAGGAAGGCCGAGGTGAGCACGATCAGGACGGTGAAGAAGCCGCGGAACCCGTCGGCCAGGCCACCGGGCGGGAAGAACCGCCAGGCCCCCCGGAGCCCGATCAGGACGATCACGATGAACAGGGGCGTGGTGAACTTGCCGCTGACCTCCTTCTTAAGCCATCGGGGCGAGCGGCCCATCAGGAACCGCGTCCCGCCGGCGGCCAACCGTTGGGCGATGAAGGCGCCGACGATCCAGATCGAGGTCTCCACGATGAACAGCCCGTAGACGTTGTCCAGCGGGTCGGGCATCGGGTTCTCCCACGTGTCGAAGAGCAGGGTGGGTGCCGGGACCACGACGCTGACGTTGGACCGTAGCCGCTGGGTCTGGCCGGTCTCGGGGTCGACGACCAGCACCTGCACGTGGCCGCTGTGCTCCCCGCGGGAGAGCTCGTTGGCCTCGATGGTGAGCGTGAGCGTCCGGCTCCCCAGGGCCCCTACCCGGAACTCCGCCGGGCTGATGGTGGCGCCGTCGGTGATCCCCCCCTGGACCCGGGCGAACCCGGTCAGGCTCCTGTTCAAGGCGTTACGGACCGTCAGCTCACGCTCGGCCGTCCCGCCGGCCGAGAGCTCGAAGCTGACATCTCCGGGCCTCAGGAACGTCTGCGCGGCCACGGGGGCAGCCACGAGGGCCGTGATCGTCAGCAACAGGAGCGCTGGAGCCGCTCGCATCTGCGGCGCAAGAGGCGCCCCGCCCTTCAAGCCTACCGGTCCGGTTCGGCGATCATACGCGCCAGAGCCCGGTGTACATGAGGCCGAAGCAGACGTTGACCGCCATGAAGGTCAAGCTCGTGACCAGGATGCCCTCGATCATGGCCTCCGGGGTCTTGGCCTGGCCGATCAGGCGATGGTACTCGAAGAGCAGCAACGGGCAGAACACGACCAGCAGGGGGAGCATCGCCCGGGGCAGGGTCCAGGCGTTCCACGCGAGCAGCAGGGCGCCCAGGTTGGATGTCACCCAGGCCCACCACCCGACCCGGTAGGCGGTCTCGGGCCCCAGGTGGGTGGCCAGGGTCGTGTACCCGGCCTCCAGGTCGGCCGCGTGGTCGACCAACGTGGTCGGCACGTACACGGCGATGCCGACCAGGACCCCTTGGGGGAGCAGCTCGAAGGGGAACCCGGCCAGGGGGCGGGCCACCGACCAGCCGGCCAGCGCGGCGAGCACGCCGATCCCGACGGCGTTGACCGCCAGGTCGGCCCCCGGCCGGGTCTTGAGGCGCACCGGCGGGACGCTGTACAACCACGCCAACGCCGCGGCCGCGGCGACAAGGGCCGTGAACACCCAGCCGATCCAGGCTGCCAGGACCAGGGCCAGCCCGGCGAACAGGTAGGCCAGGCGGTGGACCAGCCGTCTGGACAGGTGCCCTTGGAGCAGGGGGCTTGCCTGCTTGCGGGGGTTGATCCGGTCGCCGGGCAGGTCGTGGACGTCGTTGATGAACAGCGTGGCCGTGCCCAGCAGGGGCCCCATGACCGCCAGGGCGACGGCGAGCTCCGCGCCGGCCTGGGCCGTCCGGGCCAGGGCCGCGAGGAACATCCCGGCGGTGGCTCCGTCGGTGGTCGCCGTCTGCCAGAACGCCGACCAGGTGGCAAGGCCCGGGAGGAGCTCGCCCGTGGCCAGGACCCAGCCGACGTAGGTGGGCACCACCGAGACCATCCAGATCTCCGGCCGGGCCAGGTGCCAGAGGTGCACCAGGAAGGCGCCCCACCTGCCGGGTCCCGTCGTTCGGCTGACCACGGGCCCTCAGGCTCGGCCCGGACCTTGGCTGTACCCATCCTGCTCCGCCATCCTCCGCGCCTGGCTGGGCCCCTGGGCGCCAAGAAGGCTTATATGGGCCCAGGTCTCCCGTGGACCGATGCGAGCGAGCGCTTTGCTGGCCCTGGTCCTGCTCGGATCGGTGATGGCCGGCTGCATCGGAGGCGGGGACGAGAGCATCGAGACGACCGAGTCGCCCACGGCCAAGGCCAACCTCGAGGACCCGCTCGAGGCGCTGGAAGCCGGCGAGCGCCAGGCCAACATCGACCTGCTCTCCGAGTGGCGTGAGGGCGGTGGCCAGGAGGCTGATGCCTGGGAGGGCTACCTGTTCGTCGACCAGGGGGACCAGATCCGGATCCTGGACATCAGCGACCCGAACAAGACCGAGCCGGTGGGCCAGTGGAGCGGTGCGGCCTCGCCGGTGGACGTCAAGGTCAGCGACGATGGCCGGTGGGCGTTCGTCGGCGACGACACCGAGGGCGGCAACGACGAGCTCGGCGGCACCGGCCCGCTGACCGGCGGCATCTACGTCCTCGACGTCAGCGACAAGACCAGCCCCGAGCTGGCCACGTTCGAACCGGTCGGCCCCAACCGGGGCCCCCACATGGTCACCTACCTTCAGACCACCGGCGGCGAGGAGCTCGTCCTGGCCGCTGCCGGCCCGGATGTCGTGATCCACACCTTCGACAGCGCGACCGGCGAGCTCACCGAGGTCGCCCGGTACACCCCGGGGCAGCTCGCCCAGGACCGCGACCCGAACCGGGTCGGGGCCCTCTACAACCCGCAGGGCTGGCTGCACGACATGATCGCCATGGAGGAGGATGACGGCACGGTGCTCATGTACGTGGCCGCCTGGGACGCCGGGTTGCGCGTGGTGGACATCACCGACCCCGCCAGCCCGACGGAGGTCGGCAGCTGGGCCGACTTCGGCGAGAACGAGGCCGGGAACCTGCACACGGTCGCCACCGAGTGGGTCGGCGACCGTCGCATCACCGTCGGTAGCGTCGAGGTCGGCTTCGGCGTCGTCGGCGGCACCTACTACGCCCAAGGTACCGAGAAGCCGGTGCTCTACGTGTGGGACACCACCGACCCGTCCAGCATCCAGCTGCTCGGCGAGTGGATCAACCCGGTCATGGACCACTCGGGCCGGGACTACCCGCCCGGCGAGGAGATCACCAGCACCCACAACATCCAGCTCGAGCAGGGCCGGATCTACGCGGCCCACTACGACCTGGGGGTCTGGATCATCGATGTCTCCACGCCCGATCTCCAGACCGAACCGGAGACCCTGGCGTTCTACAACGAGACCGGTATGAACACCTGGGACGTGGTCCTCCACGACGGCGTCCTGTACAGCAGCGGTGCGGTCGGCGTCCTCGGCCTGCACTTCGCTCCGGACGTGATCGGCGAGACCGGGATCACGAGCCGCGCCTAGGTCCTCGGCGCCCCCCGTCCCCCGACGGTGGTCTCGACGGTCTTGGGCGCGGGGCTCGGCACAGCGCCCCGGCTATCGGCTCGAAGCCGGTGCAGGACCACGGTGGGTCGTTCCTCCCTCATCGCCTCTTCCTTCTCCAGGCCGGACGGTATCAAAGGCGTGGCCAGGCCCGGTCGTGCCGTCGGCCCGACATCGGTCCGGCAACGTGACGGTCCCCCTCAGCTCGGGTGGCTGATCGGGTCGAGCTCGAGCACGTGGAGCCCGGTCACCGCTTCCGGGGCGAAGACGTGCCCGTCGACCACGAACGCGGTGAAGAACCCGGTGAACGGGAACCCAGGGGCCACCTCGTCCCGCGGGATCTCCGGGAAGAAGTACCCGATGGGCTGGGGGTCGGTCGGGTCGCTGGCGTCCAGGGCCCACAAGCCGGCGTGGAAGTGGCTTGCGACCAGGGTCGGGTCCTGGCAGGGTTGGCTGTAGGCTTCAGCGTCGGCGACCGGTTGGCCGCTTGACCCGCAGACCACGTCGAAGTTGTGGGGGCTGAACACGAAGGGCTTGTCGATGACCAGGTGGCCCGGCAGGGACCAGTGGCCCAGCTTCTTGGGGTCGGCCGGGTCGCTGAGGTCGACGAACGTGAACTGGCCGGGGTCGTCGCCGCTGGGGATCTCGGGTTCGAGCACGCCGATGGTCCTGCCGTCGATCGTACCGGGGAAGACGCGGACCAGGTGTGTCTGCGTGTAGTTCGAGGGCCCCGTGTCGGCGAAGGTCGCCAGCTCGTTCGGGCTGGTGGGATCGGTGATGTCGACGGTGACCAGCCCGAAGTCCCAGTAGGCCACGTCCATGATGACACGGTCGTCGTCGGGGTCGACGTGGACGGTGGCGTCGTGGGGGAAGTGGCTGGCCTCCTGCTCGGGCCCGACGGTCTTCTGGAACGTCGAGAGAGGCAGCAGCTGGGGTTCGGGTCCGTCGCGGACGAGCTCGCTGATCACGACCTTCTGGGTGGCCGGGTTCTGGCCCACGTCCTCGGGGTAGCTGGTGAACAGGA
>CAYXGD010000133.1:0-6015 GCA_964464425.1 uncultured Thermoplasmatales archaeon | reverse complement strand
CAGGTCCCGAGTCCTCGCTGGCGAACCCACTGACCCACACGTACACCGTCGCGGCCAGCACGACGGTGATGGCGACCATCAGGATCACAGCGATGACCGGGCTTACACCCTCGTCCCGGCTGAGCGTCTTCTTCGAGCGTACGTTGGCCTTCATGGTTGTACCTCCAACCCCGCGGGACGGACCCGCCGGCTTGGCAGCACCTGCTTCGTTCGGACCTCCCCCTTAAACGTTCCACTAAGGCACCTGACCGTGCTCGATCTTCGCAGCCCGCCCGCAAGGGCCGTTCCTGGCTGGAAGAGCCGTTGTCGATGTGACGGCGACAGGTCGGGGCTCGAAGGCGTTCGGACCAGACAGCACGCCGACCCCCGGGAGAGGTGGACGACGGAGGGGCAGGCCACCGAGAGGGGGAGATCCCTGGCGTCCGCCCCTACCGTTTTAATAGGAGAAGTCGTTTGCGCGCCACCCCCAGGTGGCACCATGCCCGAACAGCAGCTTGAGGACATCGAGATCTCCCCGAAGGCCGGACACGAGAACCCGGAGTGGGTCAACCTCTCCAGCGACGAGGTCGAGGAGCTCATCGTGAAGATGGCCCGCGACGGCATGCAGACCGCCAAGATCGGCGTCGTGCTGCGCGACCAGTACGCCGTGCCCGACGTCAAGGCCGCCACCGGCAAGACCATGACCGAGGTCCTGGCCGACAACGACATCGAGCCGGATGTCCCCGAGGACCTGGCCAACCTGATCCGCCGGGCCATGAACCTGCGCGACCACCTCCGGGAGCACCCGAAGGACAAGCACAACATGCGCGGCCTCCAGATCGTCGAGTCCCGCATCCGCCGCCTGGTCAAGTACTACAAGAAGCAGGAGAAGCTTCCCTACGACTGGAAGTACTCCGAGCGGAACGCCAAGCTGCTGGTCGAGTAGATCGCCTCGGCTCTGCGACCAAGAACGCAGAGCAGCAGAGCGGGCCGGAGGGCGAAGGCCTCGGCCGGCTCGGCCACCCAGGGGGAAAGCAGAGGTAGCAGAGGTAGCGGAGCCAACCGGCGAGGCCCGCACCCGGCTCGACGACCAACCGGAACCAGGGACCAGCGTGGTGGCTGGGTCCGGAGAACGCCCAAGCCGACGACCACCAGGCATGAGGCATGGCGCCACCCGACCATCCGCCGCTCCCGCCGGAGCTCAACCGGCTCACCCGCGAAACGATCGCTGCAGGGATCGAGGTCCACCGCGTGCTGGGACCAGGGATGTTGGAGCGGATCTACCAACAAGCACTAGCCCACGAGCTCGACCGCAGGGGGTTCTTGGTCGAGCTGGAGGTCCCGGTGGCTGTCTCCTACAAGGGCCAAGACCTGGGCAAGGGCTTGCGCCTCGACCTCCTGATCGAAGGAACCCTGGTTGTCGAGGTGAAGGCGATCAGGGAAACCACCGCCGTCCACAAGGCGCAGCTGGTCTCCTACCTGAGGACCGCCGACAAGCCCGTAGGGCTCTTGGTCAACTTCCACCGGAGAACCCTGACCGAAGGTGTTCGGCGCCTTGTGAACCCCGGCCACCCTCAGCTCGCCACCTGCTGACCGCGCGCCCACCCTGGACCCAGGCTCCCGTCCCTCCGCGTCCTCTGCTTCCTCTGCCTTCTCTGCTTTCCCTGCTTCCTCTGCTTCCTCTGCTTTCCCCACCTACCATCCCCTCGGCCGCCCACGCTCCTCACACGTCCCTGAGTCAACCCTATATGCCCCTCCCCTGTTCGCCGCGGTGCCGATGACGACCGAGTCCCGTTGCCGCGAGGCCGCCAAACGCCTGGGCACCCTCGACTTCGTGCGCATCTACTCGGACGACGATGCCGACGGGATCTCGGCGGCCGGCGTGATGACCCGGGCGCTCGACCGTGCCGGCATCCCCTTCCACCTGACCCTCGAGCGCCTGGACCAGGCCGACTACGCCCGCCTGGACGCCCACGAGAACGTGCTCCTGATGGACCAGGGCGCCAGCGAGCTCGACCGGCTGGCCCAGCACACCGGCGAGGTCATCGTGCTCGACCACCACGTCGTCCAAGGCCGGGCTCGCAACGTGCTCCACGTGAACCCGAACCGCGAGGGCGAGGATGGCACCGACGACTGCTGCACGGCCACCCTGGCCCTGCTCACCGCCCTCCACATGGACCCGTCCAACGCCGACCTGGCGCCCATCGCCATGGCAGGCGTGATCGGCGACCGGCAGCACATCCCGCGCCTCTCGGGCTCCAACGCGTCCATGGCTCAACGGATGATCAACTCGGGGACCCTGGACGCCGAGCGTGGCCTACCCTTCCGCCCCGAGGTCCCCCTCGAGGAGGCGATCACGCGCAGCGTGGACCCCTTCCTCCAGGGCCTGACCGGGAGCGCCAGCAAGGCCCACGGGTTCCTCGAGCAGCTCGGGATCCAACCGGAGACCCCGGCCAGCGCGCTCACCAACGACGAGGAGAAGCGCGTGGCCTCGGCGCTGGTGGCCCACCTGCTGGCCTGCGGCATGGAGCCTCGGCTGGCCGAGGACGTGGTGGGGACCCGGTACAGCGCGACCATGTTCGGCGGGACGGTCACCGCGGCCCAGCTCTCGGCGATCTTGAACGCCTGCGCGCGCGAGGAACGGCCAGGGTTGGGCGCGGCCATCGCCCACGGCGACAACGGGGCCTTCCGCGAAGGCCAACGCCTGGTCGACGCCTACCACGAGGACGTGCTCAAGGGCCTGCTCCAGCTGGAACGCAACCCGCCCGAGCAACGAGAGGCCATCCAGGTCTTCGACGCGATCGACCCGGACCTGATGGGCACCCACTGTGGCATCGGCATGGCCTACATCTTCGCCCAGGACAAACCGGCCTTCGGGCTCAAGGTCTCCGGCGACCGGATCAAGGTCAGCGGCCGGGCCACAGGCCGACTGGTCGACGCCGGGGTCAACCTCGCCAACGCCCTCGACCTGGCCGCAAGCGAGCACGGCGGCGGTGGCGGTGGCCATCCGATCGCAGCCGGTGCCGCGATCCCGGCCGATGAGCGCGACGGGTTCCTCAAGCGCCTGGACGAGATCATCGGAGGCCAACTCCATGCCACCAGCTGACGCCGGCGGCCACCAGGACGAGCGGGATGGGGACGATGCGCCCGCCGGCCGGTTCCAGGTCACCTGGCAGCTGACCGTCGAGCACGAGGACCCGGCCACGCTCGTGGCAGCGCTTGCCCCGGAGTCCCAGGGGCACCACGACCTGGACGTCGACGACGGCCGGTTGCTCGCCGAGGGCCGGGGGCGCGTCGGCGAGAGCCTGCACAGCCTCGACGACCTGCTGGCCTGCCTGACCGCTGCGCTCGACAGTTTGGAGATCGCAGAGAAGAGGAGAGAAGGGTGACGAGCCGGCGCCCGGTGGCGTGACCTACTGGCAGTCGTACGGGCACGGGATCGTCACGATGCAATCGCTGTCGTAGCCGGCCACGCACTTGGCCGCCTCAGCATCCTGGGTGATCGACAGATCCTCCAAGGCCGGAACGACGGCGGGACCGACCATGAGACCGAGGCTCAACGCGATGGCGAGAAGGACGACACGGGTTGTCATGGGACCACCGCCCTGAACGGATCCACGAGGCTTGAACCCGTCGGCCCCGCAGACCCCAGGTTGCCGACCACCGGCGCATCGCCACCACCCCCCGCCGGAGACGGCCACCGGGCGACCATCGAACCTTTCCTGTCCCCCGACGTTGGGGTCCAAGGGATCGCCATGGAACGCCACCCCGCCCTCCAGGACCTCTCCCGGGACCACTTCGACGCGCTGAGCCTGGCTCAGTTCATCGACCGGTCGCTGACCGGGCACGAGATGGGCGACACCCCCCAGGCCGCCGCCCGCCGCTTGCTGACCGCCTGGGACGACGAGCTCGCCTGGCACTTCCGGGAAGAGGAGGAGGTCATCCTGCCGATCTACGGGCGCCACGTCGCCATCGGCAAGGACCGGCGCACGGGCCGGATGCTCGAGGATCACGCCTGGTTCCGGGACAAGGTGCCGGCCCTGGCCGCCAAGCTCGAGGCAGGCGAGCCCTACGAGGACCTCCTGGGGCGGATCGGTCAGCGGTTGCACGACCATGCCCGGTTCGAGGAACGCGAGCTCTTCGAGCACGTGGAGGAGGCGCTGGCCGACGACGAGCTCGACGAGCTGTGGGAACGATCCAAGGCCTACCGGCAAGCCAACCGCGATCCGCCGAAGATCGGGCCCAGGTCCTGATCACAGTCACGAGGGACGGTCGAGGTACCCGGAGCGATCCAGAAGGTCACGGTGGAGGGTCTGCAGGCGGGCCTCGAGCTCGGCGTGACCCTCCTCCCCGGCCAGGTTGTCGAGCTGATAGGGGTCTCTCTCCAGGTCGTAGAGCTCCCTCTCGCCTGTCTCGTACAGGATGTGGACTGCATCCCCCGTGTGGGCCGCGGTCCAGTTGCCTGCGCGCGGGGACCAGGCCTCCAGGAGGACGCCCTCACGCCATACCGAGGTCCCATCCAAGAGACCCACGAGGGAGCGCCCGTCTACCGGGTCGGGTGGATCGATGCCGGCCAGGTCGTAGATGGTGGGTACGATATCGATGTTGGCCACCACCGCCTGGCTCTCGTCGACCCCGTCGGTCAGCGGCGGGTAACGAACCGCCATGGGAACGCGCGCTGCTTCGTCGTAGGGCGCACCCTTGCCCCAAAGCCGGTGCTCGCCCCAGAAGAACCCGTTGTCCGAGAGGAAGATGACCACGGTCCGGCTTGCCTCGTGGTACCGGTCGAGCTTGTAGAGGACCGCCGCGAGGGCCCGATCCAGAGCGGCTTGGGACCGCAGCATCGACAACCTGGTCCGCTCGAAGGCAGCGTCTTGGCTCTCGTTCACCCGAGGTTGTGCCTGGACCCATCGGGGCTTGTCGGCGACATCGGCTTCGTCGTAGCTGGGCGGGCGCTCCCAGGGCGTGTCCGCGAACAAGCGCTCATCCCCGGGAGCTGGCGTGGCCGGACGGTGTGGAGCGTTGGGAGCGAACAGGAGGAAGAACGGAGCGTCCTGGAGGCTTGCATCCAGCAGGAACCGGATCGCTTCGTCCCGGAGGATCTCGGTCACATACCCATCGACGACCCTCTCCTCATCGCCGAAGAACAACGGTGGATCGGTGTACCGGACGTGCCCGTTGGCGAAGGAGACCCACCGGTCGAACTCCGGGCGATCGTGCCCGGGCCAGGAGTTGAGGTACTTGCCCACCAGGCCCGTGAAGTAACCGGCCTGATCCAGCCGTTGGGCGACGGTGCTGGCCTCCAGGACGCCCCGGTTCGTGCGGACCTCGTGGTTGTGAGCGTACAGACCGGTGAGAACACTGGCCCGGCTGGGACAGCATACAGGCGTCGTCACGAACGCGTTGGGGAACACAGCCGCCTCGTCGAACAAGAGGCGCTGGGTCCGTGGCATCGTGTCGAGGGTGTCGTACCGCTGGTCGTCGGTCAGGATGATCAGAACGTTGGGCCCCGTGGGAGGCTGGTCGGGCGTCCACGGGCTGGCCGGCGGCGGGTTCCCCTGCTCAAGGCCCTGACCCCAGGGACCGGACACGAGCACCCCGGCGGCTTGGCCGACGAGCAACCCGATCGCCGCGGCCACCAGGAGGAGATGGGTCAAACGCCTCCCGCTCACCTCCTGTCCGCCGGCTTGCCCTACCATCATGTGGGGACGCTCTTCGGCCACCGAAATACCTGACGGTCTCCCTCGCGGGACCCGGACGGTGGGCCTCCCACGCCCGCCCGTGCAAGCTCGCCACAGCAACGGTTTTGAACCGGTGTGTCCACTCGACCGCCATGCGGAGCGCGAGCACGGCCCTGTTGGCCCTGGTGTTGACGACGACCGCCTTGGCCGGTTGCCTGGGCGACGACACGCCCGGCCCCGGGGACCCGAGCGACCTGCCGGACGAGGCGACCTGGGTCTTCGAGGACTTCATCGTGGACGAGCACGACCACGAGGACCCCGAGGCCCACCACGTCAGCTCGCCGACCATGGAGGC
>CAYXGD010000132.1:0-6041 GCA_964464425.1 uncultured Thermoplasmatales archaeon | reverse complement strand
GTGCAGGCCGACCCGGCCGTTATCGAGGTCATCTTCGACATCTGAACCTTTTCTTCGGTGGAGGCATCTCTGCCTCCCGGGCCCGCGAAGAAAACCTTCACGAAAAGAAGCGGGCCCGGAAGCTTCCCATGCCTCGGGTCCAGCCTGCGGCTGGACGCTCGACTACCATGTGCCTGTCGCTGTGCTGAACGTCGCGGCCGTCTCCCTGCACCCCGGCCCGCAACACGAACGGTGCGAGGCGAACGGGTGGCTGTTGGGTCGTTCACGCGCTTCGTGGCAGCCTTCCTTCGGTTGAGGCATCGGTGTCTCGCGGGCGGTCGAAGGAAGGCTCCGACCCAAGGAAGACCACCCGCGAGCGGTCCATGCCTCGGGTGCTCGCCGGGTGGTGGTGCCGGCGAGCACGGGTAGCTGCTGGGTCCTCCACGCGCTCCGTGCCCCCCCGGGTGAGCGGGTCTCTTTGTCGGCTGGTCGCTCGGGCTCGCGCGGCAGCGGGAGCCCGCCAGGCGCAGTGCGGCGGTACGGGCCCACCGCGCGTCTCTGCACGGATCCCCACGGCAAGGCCCTTGTACCCCCTGGGACTAGCCTTGGTTGATACCATGACCTGGGACGGCCCCTTGGAGAAGACCGGGGAGTTCACCTACGAGATCCCGACCAGCTACAAGCAGGGCATGAACGTCCCCGGACGGGTCTACGCCAACGAGGCGATGCTCGACCAGATCCTCGAGGACAACGCCATGGAGCAGGTGGCCAACGTCGCCACCCTGCCAGGCATCGTCGGTGCCAGCCTGGCCATGCCGGACATCCACTGGGGCTACGGGTTCCCCATCGGCGGCGTGGCTGCCTTCGACATGGAGGAGGGCGTCATCAGCCCTGGCGGCGTCGGTTTCGACATCAACTGTGGCGTCCGGCTCCTGCGCACGGACCTGAACGCCCACGAGGTGGCACCGCGGCTCGACGAGCTGACCGACGTGCTCTTCGACAACTGCCCGTCGGGCGTGGGCACCTCCAGCCGGGTCAAGTTCAACCGCAGCCAGCTCGACCAGGTCCTCGAGCACGGCGTCCCGTGGCTCATCGAGCAAGGCTTCGGTTGGGAGCAGGACCCTGAGCACATCGAGCACGGCGGCCAGCACCCGGACGCCGACCCGGAGAAGGCCAGCCAGAAGGCCAAGGACCGCGGCAAGAAGCAGATCGGCTCGTTGGGTGCCGGCAACCACTTCCTGGAGGTCCAGCGCGTCGAGGAGATCCTCGACGAACGGGCAGCCAAGGCCTACGGCATCCAGGAGGAGGGCCAGGTCTGCGTGATGATCCACACCGGCTCCCGGGGGTACGGCCACCAGGTCTGCACCGACTTCCTGAAGCGGATGGAGCGCGAGGACAAGGGGTTCACCGATCGACTGGTGGACAAGCAGCTGGCCTGCGCGCCCATCGGTAGCCAGGTGGCCGACGACTACTACGGTGCGATGTGCTCGGCGATCAACTACGCCTTCTGCAACCGGCAGGTGCACACCCACCAGGTCCGCAAGAGCTTCGAGAAGGTCTTCGGCCAGGAGGCCGAGGCCATGGGCATCGACATCGTCTACGATGTGGCCCACAACATCGCCAAGGCGGAGACCCACGAGGTCGACGGCGAGCGTCGCGAGCTCATGGTCCACCGCAAGGGCGCCACCCGGGCCCACGGGCCGGGTCAGCCCGATGTCCCCGCCGACTACGGGCAGGTCGGCCAGCCGGTGATCATCCCCGGCGACATGGGCAACTGCAGCTACCTGCTCTCGGGCACCGACGGTGCCATGACCCAGACGTTCGGGTCGACGTGCCACGGCGCGGGGCGGCAGATGAGCCGGACCCAGGCCAAGAACACCTGGCGTGGCGAGGACCTGGTCCGCGACCTGCGCAGCCAGAAGAACATCATCGTGAAGGCCGCCAGCAACCGGGTGGCCGCCGAGGAGGCCCCGGGCGCCTACAAGGACGTGAGCAACGTCGTCGACGTCTGCCAGGGTGCTGGCATCTCCAACAAGGTCGTCAAGCTGGCACCCATGGGCGTCATCAAGGGCTGATCAGAGCCGCTCGGGGGCCGGCGCGCTCATGGGGCCACCGGCCACCATCGCGATGACGACCACGCCGAGGGTCAGGCTCAGCGCGCCCAGCCCGCGCCACGCCGGAGGGATCCCTGGGTTGCCGATGGCGGCGACCAGCACCGCGAGCCCGCCGGCGGTCGCCAGGGAGGCCAGCAGGAGAGCCAGGGGTTGACGCACACCCCCCGCTTGCGCCCGTGCTACTTGAAGTATCTCGCTGGAACGTTGAATCGTCCCGGCCGAGGCCGGGGTCGACCCCCCGGTTAGGCGGTGGCCGGGTCCTCCACCGCCACGCCCAGCCCGACGGCGAGCAGGACGGCCGTGATCAGCAGGTGGAGGACGTTGTCGGCCGTGTTCAACGCCAGGAGGTCGACCACGAACCCGACCCCCAGGAACCCCAGCAGGGTGACCACGGCGTACACGGCGCCGAAGCCGACGTTGTACATCTTGCTGTACGCCTCGCTGCTGAACCCCGCGCCCAAGGCGACCAGGCCCGAGAGCAGGTGGACGATGTTGTGCAACGCGTTGGTGCCGAAGATCGCGCCATCCTCTGCCGCACCGGTGCGTTCCTGAGCTTCACCGGCGGCGCCCGGATCCCCGACGATGGGGTTGGGGATGAACCCCAGCAGGCCGACGGCTAGGAACACGAACCCGAAGATCTTGGCCACGGTGGATTGGTCGAGCATGGTACAACGCTCCACGCCGGATATCATTAGATACACCATAAATCATTTGTGTTGATACGAACGATGGAGGGTGATGCTCGCCGCACCCTGGCTGCTCCACGGCCTCGTCCCCGACCACGGCCTGATAGGCACCGTGGCCAACGTGGGCCTCAACGTGGCCATCCTCCTGGATGCCCTGGCGGGCGTCCTCCTCTTCGACGGGGATCTGGAGGGCCGCTCCAAGGCCATGTGGCTGGCTGCGATCCTGCTGCTTCCCATCGTCGGGGCCACGATCTTCCTGATCCAACGCTACCGGCACCCCGCCTCGGTGGGCGCCTGAGGCGGGCACCGACGGCACGGTCAGGCCGTCGGGTAGGGAGGCATCGGTTCCGCCCGGAGCCCGACGGTCACCAGCAGCACCCCGATGGCACCGTCGAGCAGAGCATCGGCCCGGTTGTAGGCCAGGGCAGCCATGGTCACATCCTCGGCGACCAAGGCTAGGGCGGAGAGCCCGACCAAGGCGGTGCCCAGCGCCAGGTTGTAGACCCGGGCGTGCTCGTCATCGCCCAAGGTGCCCACGGCCAGCGATCCCAGGGCTACGACCACGGTCAGCAGGTTCAGCAGGTCGCTGGTCGTGAAGATCGGGTCGGCTCCTACCGGGCCGACGAGGCTGGACCCCCACGCGCCAAGCGCGGCGAAGAGCAGCAGCAGGAGCCCGACGCTGCGGGCCACGATGCTGTGGGTGGGGGTGTAGCGGCTCATCGACAGCGCCTAGCCCGGCACCCGGATAAGTCGGTGGCGGTCGGCCCCCGCCGGGGCAGGCTTCATCGACCTGACCAGAGCACCCATATACGCGAAGGTCATCGTGGAGACCGAGGCTTGGCATGAGAGCGTCCGCGATCATCCTAGTAGCTGCGCTGTTGGTCATCGGCCCCGGGGCCCTGGCCGGCGGCGCCAACGTCACGTACATGGAGACCACCTCGTCCTGCGACGATGATCGGGGTGGGAACAGCACGTCCCAGGAAGGGCCGACCTACATCGCCATCGATGATGGCGAGAACGGCACCGAGGGCAACGACAGCTCCTCGTCTGGGCAGAGCGGTAGCGGCCACTGGAGCTACCAGGAGAGCGAGAGCTGCGAGGAAGAGACGACCTACGTGGCAGCCACAGCCTCCGACGATGAGGGGGAGCTGGCCAGCGCCGATGCCTCGGCCCGCTCCTGGGACCAGGACGCCCGCTCGTACGATGCCTGGTACAGCTGGTACGACGATCCATCCACCGGCGAGTCCTGGCACCGCCAGAAGAGCTCATCGAGCCAGGACCGGAGCGATGGCTGGGAGCGATCGGTCTCGGCCTCCACGACCGTGGCCGACGCGGAGGCCAGCAGGGGTTGCTCCTCGGGGTACCACGAGGATGAGTACAGCGAGGGCTACGGGTACAGCGAGCCCAACCGATCCTACCACTCGTCCGACGGGTGGAGCTCGTGGTCCTCCCACGATCGCTGCCACGATACGGTGACCGTCGACCACGGTGATCGGGACGCGACCGTTGGCTGGGTCTCCGGCTGCCAGGCCACCGGCTCCTCGTACAGCTCCTTCGACGAGCGCTCGGACCACGACGCCCACTGGCGCGACTACGGCAGCACGTCGACGTCCGACCGGACGTGCCGTGACGGCGCCATGGTCGACAGCCCCGCCGGGGAGGCCTTCGCGGGCTGGGCATCGACGTGCCAGCGAACCCACTCGTCCGACAGCCACCACGCCTGGGAGGGCGACGAGCACCAGGGCTACGGCTGGTCCACCGAGGAGGCACGGTGCTTCGACGGCGTCCTGGTCGAGGGACCCACCGATCTCTCGACCCGGGCGGGGCTGCGTTCCTCCTCCTACGAGTCGTGCGAGTGGAGCGAGTCGTCCGACGATGGCACGGCGGGGAACAGCACGGACGGCAACGAGACCGACGGGGGCTCCGAGACGTCGTGCTGGTCCGACCGCGACGAGCGGGTGGGCTTCGAGACGGACTGGGAAGCCAGCCCGACGGGGCCGCTCCACCTCGGCATGTGGCGATCGCTGCCCGGCCCCGGCTGGGAGTAGCACGAGCGCCCATCGGCACCCGCCGTTCAACCGCTCGGCGCGACCAACGCCGGGCCGAAGAGGTCCCGAGCGCCGGCCAAGCCGATCACGCCTACCGGCAGGGCCACAGCCAGGAGCACGGGGCTGGTGACCAGCACGTAGGCCGTCGGTGCCAGCAGCAGGAGGCCGGCCAGCAACCTGGCCCAACGCAGGCGGAGCCAGCGGGCGCCGACCACGCCCAGCACGGCGATGGCCCCGACCGCAGCGGCGAAGGGGAGCTGGTCCAGAAGGAGCAGGCCCGCGTCCAGGCGGCCGTCCCAGCCGAGGATCAAGGCGGACGGGACCGAGATCAGCAGAGCCAGGCCGCCGACCGTGGCGGTCCGACCGCCGTTGGGAAGGACCAGTCGGCGCTTCCAAGCGGCACCGACGCCGGCCATGGCGATCAAGGCGGCGCCCAGCGCGCCAGGCAACGGGATCCCGTCGGCCGACCGGGGTAGGAGCAGGTTGGTGCCCGACCCCATGGCGGCCATGACCCCGCCCACGACGACGCCGAGGAAGAGACCGCCCACGGCTGCCGGCCCGTCGACCTCGAGGATCGGCCGGCGGACCTCCTGAGGCAAGCCCAGGGCGTACCCGGTGAGGATCGCGCCACCGACGCTCGACACCGCGGCCAGCATCGCGCCTTGGAGGGCCTCGGCTTGCAGGGTCCACAGGGTGCCCGCTCTGGCGTCGGTCGACCGCCAGCCTTGCCAGGTCACCGTCCCTGTCTCCGGGTCGCGTTCCTGGGTCGGTTCGAGGGCCAAGTCGAGCGCCCGGTCGGCCGACAGCACGGTCCCGGCCCCGGTCCCGCCCGTCGGCACGAGGACCTGGATGCGATCACCGGGCGCCAGGTCCGTACCGGCGGGATCGGCCACGACCTCCCGGATGGTCACGTTGAGGACGGGATCGCCCTCGGAGGAACGCCGCGTCTCGGCCCCGGGTAGCCCCTCGATGATCACGGCGTCGTCGACCGTGGCCAGCCGGTCGTCGGGCAGGCCGATGACGACCAGGGACCAGAGGACCGGGATGATCAGGCCCAGGCCGACGAAGGGCGAGAGGCGCTTCAGCCGGGTCGGCAGGCTCACAGGTGCCCCTAACAGGCTGCCTACCTTGGACCCGTCGGTCCGGTCAACCCTCGAGGGTCGCCTCGACGGTGATCTCCAAGGCCGCCAGGGTCTGGGAGACCGGGCAGTTGG
>CAYXGD010000131.1:0-6060 GCA_964464425.1 uncultured Thermoplasmatales archaeon | reverse complement strand
GGGCCTCGAGGACCTCGACGACCTCCTGACCAGCAACGACATCTTCGTCAACCGGACCAAGGGTGTCGGCCAGATCGACATCGACACCGCCATCAACTACGGCATGTCCGGGCCCAACATCCGCGCCTCCGGCCGCGAGTTCGATCTCCGCAAGGTGGAGCCCTACTCTGGCTACGACTCCTACGACTTCGAGGTGCCGACGGCTAAGGCCGGCGACGTCTTCGCCCGGTACGCCGTCCGGATGGCCGAGATGGAGGAGAGCCTGCGGATCGTCGAGCAGGCCTGCGACCGATGGAAGGACGCCTCCGGCGGCTACATCTCCAGCAGCGTCGGCGAGGGGTCCAAGCAGTTCCGATGGCACCCGCCCGTCGGCGAGAACTACTCCCGCATCGAGGCCCCCCGCGGTGAGCTGGGGGCCCTGATCGTCAGCGACGACTCCAACCGCCCCTGGCGGGTCAAGATGCGGGCCCACTCGTTCTCGAACCTGTCGGCGATCGCGGAGCTGGCCCGCGGCGACCTGCTCCAGAACGCCATCGTCACGCTCGGTAGCCTCGACATCGTCCTGGGGGACATCGACCGATGACCGTCATCGACACCGCCATCGAGTGGACCGCCCCCTACCTCGGCCAGAGCTGGGCCACCTTCCTGATCTACCTGGTCGGTGCGGTGGCCTGCCTGTTGCTCGTCCTGGCCATCGCCCCCCTCTACGTCTGGGGGATGCGCAAGATCATGGCCCGGATCCAGCACCGCGTCGGACCGACCCGCGTCGGTCCCTTCGGGCTGTTGCAGGTCCTGGCCGACGGCATCAAGATGGTCGCCAAGGAGGACGTCCGCCCGGCGGCCGTGGACAAGTTCACCTGGAGCCTGGCCGTCTACGTGCTCCTCGTCCCCGTCCTCGTCCTGTTCCTCTTCATCCCCTGGCATCAAGGGGTCGTGGTCAGCGACGTCACCACGGGCATCGTGCTCGTCCTGGCCCTGGCCGCGGTCTCACCGGTCGGCGAGATCCTGGCCGGCTGGGGATCCAACAACAAGTACAGCATGCTCGGCGGCATCCGGGCAGCGGCCCTGGACGTCGCCTACGAGGTCCCGCTGGTCATCAGCGCGGCCGGCGTCATCCTGCTCACCGCCCTGACCGGCGATGCCACCATGCAACTCGACGGCATCGTCCAGGCCCAGGTCGACGGCATCTGGTTCGTCTTCCTGCAACCCCTGGGCTTCTTCATCTTCATCGTGGCCGGCCTGGCCAAGATCGGCATCGCGCCCATCGACCTGCCCGAGGCCGAATCCGAGCTGGTCGCGGGGTTCCACACCGAGTACAGCGGCATGCGGTTCGGCATGCTGTTCCTCACCCTCTTCGCCAACATCTTCCTGATCTCGGCGCTCACCGTGGTGCTCTTCCTTGGCGGCTGGCACGGTCCCCTGTTCTCCGGGTTCTGGTGGTTCGCTGCCAAGATCGTGATCGTGTCGGTGTTCTTCTTCGTCACCTGGTTCACCCTACCGCGGGTCAGGATCGATCACTTCCTCAACGTCGGGTGGAAGTGGCTGTTCCCGCTCTCGCTGCTCAACCTGATCATCGCCGCGCTGTTCGTCAAGGTCGGCGTCCTTTCGGACATCGTCGCCACCCTCGGAGGTATCATCTGATGGCCTTCCCGCTCGTCGCGTTCCTGAAGGGCTTCAAGCAGACGCTCAAGAAGCTGCTGATCGACACGCCCGTCACCGTCGACTACCCGGAGGAGACCGTCGACATCTCCGAGAACTTCCGCGGCCGGATCGTCCTGGACATGGACGCGTGCATCGGCTGCACCCTGTGCTCCCAGGCCTGTCCGAACGGCACCGACTGCATGACCATCGTCCCGGGCCGCGAGCAACCGAACAACAAGCGCGGGCTGTGGCCCCGCATCGACGTGGTCAAGTGCATGTACTGCGGCCTCTGCGAGGAGGTCTGCCCGACCGACGCGATCTTCCTGACGCCCGAGTTCCGGACGTCGAGGACCGACCGGACCAAGCTCGACTACGACCCGATCGAGATCTCCAAGACCGAGTCCGAGCTCATCCTCGAGGGCCAGAAGAAGGCCGAGGGAGGGCTCTGAACACCCTAGGAGGGAACCAGCGTGCTCACAGAGATCCTGTTCCTCATCTTGGCGCTCATCATCCTGATCGGGTCCATCAAGGCCCTCAGCTCGGAAGAGCTGGTCCACGCCCTCGTCTACCTCGCCCTGACCCTGGGCGGCATCGCGGGCATCTACCTGACCCTGGGCGCAGAGTTCCTGGCGGCCATCCAGATCCTCGTCTACGTCGGGGCCGTCATCACCCTGTTCCTGTTCGCCGTGATGCTCACCACCCCGGCCACCCCCACAGAGGGCTTCGCCGAGGACCGCACCCCGCTCTCCGTGCTCGGCATCGAGGCCCCCCGCGGCATGGATGTCGAGTCCATGGAGGAGGTCTCAGAGGACGCCGAGACCGTGGCCGACGCCGAGGCCGAGGTCCGCGCCGCCGACGAGACCCCCTCGGAGGACGAGGGCGCGGTCGAGGAAGCGGACGCCGACCCCGAGGACGACCAGCCCCCCGAGGCCTCCGAGAGCGACGAGGCCCCCGACGACCTGGAGGACGGCGTCGAGGAGCCCGGGGACGCAGAGCCCGCCGAGGATGACGAGGAGGCCGGCGGCGCCGACGAGGACGACGACAAGGAGGCAGCCTGAATGGCGATCATCTCCAAGGCCGATGTGCACCTGATCGTGGCCATCTTCCTGGGCGCGCTCATCTCCGTCCAAGCCTGGGACGTCCGCGGCCGAGGCTTCTTCCAGGACACCTTCGGGGCCACCCCTGACGGCACCGAGAACCTCAGCGCCCTGGCCAGCGGTCTCTTCCAATCGTGGGCGGTGCCCTTCGAGGCGCTCTCCCTGCTCCTGCTCGTGGCGCTGATCGGCGCCATCGCCATCGCCATCAAGGACCAGGAGGTAGAGCGCTGATGGCCTTCGAGATCCAGACCTGGTGGTACGTGGCCCTTTCCGGTGTCCTCCTGGCCGTCGGCACCTGGGGCATCATGACCAAGAAGAACGCGATCATGATCCTCATCAGCATCGAGCTGATGCTCAACGCGGCCAACATCAACCTGGTCGCCTTCTCCAGCGCCTTCGGGTCGCAGGATGGCTACATCTTCGCCCTGTTCAGCATCGCCATCGCGGCGGCCGAGGCGGCCGTCGGCCTGGCGATCTTCGTCAACCTGTACCGGCTCAAAGGCTCCGTGGACGTCACCGACGCCAGCCTACTGAGGGGATGACTGCATGGCACTGGATCTCGCATGGCTGATCCCGGCACTGCCTCTGGCCGCCTTCGCCCTGGTCGCGCTCTTCGGGAAGTGGACCCCCGAGCGCGGCGGCTGGCTCACCTTCCTGGCCATCGCTGCCAGCGGTGTGCTCTCCCTGCTCGTGGGCTGGGACGTCTGGCAGCACCACCGTGAGGCGTTCCACGTCTCCGATGCCTTCATCTGGACGCTCCAGGACAACCTCGGCCACGCCTGGCTCGAGGCTGGCAGCCTGGTGTTCGACATGGGGGTCTACGTCGACAACCTGACCGCCTTCCTGCTGGTCCCCGTCGGCATCCTGACCACCGGTATCGCGCTCTACTCCCTGGGCTACATGGGCCCGGAGAAGGAGGGCTACCACCTCGACGACGGCACCCACGTCCACATCGACGGGCGCCAGCGCTACTACGCCGCCCTGGCCCTCTTCGTCGCAGGCATGCTCGGCTTCGTGCTGGGCAGCAACCTGCTCATGATGTTCATCTTCTGGGAGATCATGGGCCTGTGCTCGTACCTGCTCATCGGGTACTGGTACGCCAAGCCCAGCGCCTCGGCGGCCGCCCAGAAGGCCTTCCTGACCACCCGCGTCGGCGACGTGTTCTTCCTGCTTGGCCTGGCCGTGCTCGCCGTGACCTTCGGCGACGTCACCGGCCAAGCCTTCGTGCTGGACCTGGACGTCATCCTGGCCGAGGAGAACATCTCGGCCGTGGCCAGCGCCAGCCCCAACACCCTGGGCCTTGCCCTGCTGTGCCTGTTCGTCGGCGCGGTGGGCAAGTCGGCCCAGTTCCCCCTTCACATCTGGCTCCCGGACGCCATGGAGGGCCCCACCACCGTCTCGGCGCTGATCCACGCCGCCACCATGGTCAAGGCCGGCGTCTTCCTGATCGCCCGGTTCATGCCGCTCTACGCCCAGGTCGACTGGGTGCTGATGACCGTGGCCGGTATCGGCGCGCTCACCGCGCTGCTGGCCGCCAGCATGGCCGTCTTCAACAACGACATCAAGCGCGTGCTGGCGTTCTCGACGATCAGCCAGCTCGGCTACATGTTCCTGGGCATGGGCGCCGTGGCGCTGGTCGCCGGCGGGTTCACCGCGGGCCTGCTGCACCTGCTCAACCACGCCTTCTTCAAGGCCCTCTTGTTCCTGTGCGCCGGCGCGGTTGGCTTCGCCATCCACTCCTACGACATGCGGGAGTTCGGCGGCCTCAAGAAGTACATGCCCGTCACGGCGTGGACCATGTTCATCGCCACGCTGTCGATCAGCGGCGTCCCGCCCTTCTCCGGCTTCTGGAGCAAGGACCTGCTCCTCGAGGAGGTCTGGCTCGGGTTCGCTGAGGGCGGCAGCATGTTCTTCCTGGCCCTCTGGGTCATCGCCCTGGTCACCGCCGGCCTGACCGCCTACTACATGTTCCGGCTCTGGTTCATGACGTTCCTGGGCGACTACCGGGGCGACCACGACGAGGACCACCTCCACGACGGCACCTGGCACATGAACGCCGTGCTCATCGTGCTGGCCGGGATCAGCATCGTCACCGGCTTCGCCATCTTCCTGCCCGAAGGCTTCGTCTTCCTCCCCGAGCATCCCCTCCACTTCTCGCTGGGCCACTTGATCGGCGCCTGGCAGACCTACGCCGGGCTCGGCGTCGTCGCCATCGGCATCGCAGCCGCCTGGGCCAAGTGGAACCCCTCGGCTGTCGAGGACAGCATCACCGCCGACGAGGACTACCAGGGCTACCCCAAGGTGGCCTACCGGCGCTACTACCTCACCGAGATCTACTACGCCGCCGTCGACAAGACCGTCGTCGCCGGCGCCTTCCTGCTCGACACCTTCGACCGGCTGGTCATCGACGCCGCCGTCGACCTGGTCGGCAAGGTCAACGCTGCCATGGGTGACTGGGGTCGCAAGCTCCAGACCGGCCTGGTCAGCGACTACGCCCTGGCGATCCTCAGCGGTGTCCTGCTGATGGTGATCGTCGTCGTCTACATCCTTCGCTACACAGTGGGAGGTGGGCTCTGATGGCCCTGCCATGGCTCTCGATCGCGATCTTCGCGCCGCTCATCGGTGCCCTGCTCACAGCTGTCTCCCCGAACCGCAAGGTCGGCCGCTGGGTGGCTCTGCTCACCAGCCTGATCCCCCTGGGGATCGGTGCCTGGGCCCTGACGGGTCTGCCGGGCCTCGACCAGTTCATCCTGACCGAGCAGGTGGTCTGGGCTGAGAGCCTGGGGATCACCTACCACGTGGCCCTCGACGGCTTGTCGGCGCCCCTGTTCGCGCTGACCGCGCTCCTGGTCAGCGCCAGCATCGTCTTCAGCTGGGAGGAGACCGAGCGGGCCAACGGCTTCTTCGCCCTCCTGCTCCTGCTGGACACCAGCGTCCTGGGCGTCTTCGCCGCCCTGGACCTGTTCGTGTTCTACGTCTTCTGGGAGTTCGTCCTCATCCCGATGTTCTTCCTCATCGCCATCTGGGGTGGGGACGAGCGCAAGTACGCCGCGATCAAGTTCTTCGTCTACACGTTCCTGGCCAGCCTGGTCATGCTGCTGGCCTTCATGGCCATCTACTTCGCCACGGGCCTGGACACGTTCAACTTCCTGGCCCTCCAGGAGCAGACCCCGCTGCTCGGCAAGGACCTGCAGATCCTGATCTTCCTGGGCCTCTTCGTGGGCTTCGCCGTGAAGATGCCCGTGGTGCCGGTGCACACCTGGCTACCGTGGGCTCACGTGCAGGCTCCGACGGCTGGCTCGGTCCTCCTGGCTGGCGTCCT
>CAYXGD010000130.1:0-6090 GCA_964464425.1 uncultured Thermoplasmatales archaeon | reverse complement strand
CCGGGGTGACGTCCAGGGCATCGGCCAGCGCCTTGGTGGGGACGCCGTCCTCTGGATCCTGGAGCCGGTAGATGGCCTTCAGGTAGTCCTCCATGGCCGCGGTGGTCACGAGGCAGCCTAGCCACACCTATGACATAAAGTTAGCCCCGTCTAAAACTCGGATGAGCCAAGCCTTTCGCGGGGAGGGGGCATGGGGAGGACGCGTCGGGCTGGCCCCCTGGCTGGAGGTATGGGGGAGAGGATCGGTGGGGGTGAAAGGAAAGGTGGGTGGGGACCGAGGCAGGTGTTGGGGGGAGGGAGTCCAGTGGAGAGGACTGGAGGCGCTTTGGTCCCCACCCGGCGCAGGCCCAGGTGGTTGGGGGACCGGGCCTGCCGACCAGCCGCGGTGGGAGTCGCGGGGTCTGAGTCGGAGGAGGCCGGCCCGGCACATATAGGTGCTCGATACGTCGTCGAATCGACGCGTTGAGCGTGCGTCCTGGGTCACGTCGAAGAGATCAGAGAAGGGGGTCGGGGCGGGGTGCCCCGGGGAGGATCAATCCCGCAGCCGGCCGAAGACCAAGGCCGCGCCCGCCAAGCCGGCCAGCGCGGTCCAGAGGCCCAGGGGCGAGCCGTTGGTGCCACCGCCACCACCTTCCACGGGGACCTCGATCCACATGCCGGCGGCCTCATGGCCGCCGACATCGCACCAGACGTAGAGCGTGCTGGCGCCATCGGGTACGGTGAAGAGGTTCTCCTGGGACTGCTCGCCGCCGGCCACCGAGCCGCTGGAGGCCAGGGCCTGGCTCTTGGGGGAATCCTGGTGGCTGCTGTCGGCGTTATCGGAGGTCGTGACCATGATCGTGTGGCTCGTGTCGTCGTCGTTGAAGAACGCCAGATCGACCTGATCCCCGGGGGAGATGGCTGGGGGATCAGCGTTGAACTCGAGGCACAGATCCTTGCCCGAGGGGCATTGGTCCTCGGGCGGCGCGACCACGCCGATCGTAGGCCCGTCGTGGGCGAGGACGGTCGGGAGAGCTGCCAAACTGAGGACGAACAAGCCGATCAGGATCCCATGGGCTCGCATCACGCGAGCCATCCCGTAACATTGGAAAAGCGTTGTGGGCAGGCGTTCGAGCTGTCGGGCCGGGCTAGAGGAGACCCTGCTTGGACAGGTACCCGACGAGGACGAACAGGACCGCGAGGGTCACGAAGATCAACACGGCGGTCCCCACGGTCTTGTTCTCGTTGTGCTCAGCCATGGTGGGCTCAGCGCTCCCATGGGCCTCGCCCTCTTGAAGGGTGCTGGTCCCGGTACGGCGCCAGGGGCCGATCAGCGCCGGCGGGCTGCCGCCGCCACAGCCAAGGTGGCGAGCACGGCCAGCAGCGGGGCGCCGGGCACGCCGTTGGCGCTCTCGTTGCCGGACGTCGCGTTGGTCCCGTTGCCATCGGCCTCGGCGGCCGTCTGGTTCAGGGCCTCGTCCTCGCCGCTCACGCTGTCGGCCGGAAGGACCTCGATCGTCACCGTCGTGGTGTTGGTGGCCCCCTGGTCGTCGGTGACGGTCAGGGTCACGGTGTACTCGCCGGGCTCGGCGTACGAGTGGTTGGTCGGGGTCTTCTGGCTGCTCACCTGGTCCCCGAACGTCCAGCTTCGGGAAGCGATCTCACCGTCGGGGTCGTTGGAGACGTCGCGGAAGGTGACGGTCTGACCGACCAGCGGGTTCTCGGGGTTGACCTGCATGGCCGCGACCGGGTCCTGGTTGCCGTCCCCGCCGCCCCCTCCGGCCGCGTCCCCATCGTCGTCCTCCGCGTCCGTGGTGTCATCCTGGTCGTCCGGCGTGGCCTCGACGACGGTGATCTCGTGGGTGACCGTGGCCTCCTGGCCTTGGCTGTCGGTCACGTTGAGCGTGACCTCGTAGGTGCCAGCAGCCTCGTAGACGTGGTCGGGGTTGGCCGCGGTGCTGGTCGCGCCGTCGCCGAACGTCCACGCGTGGGCCAGCGAGCCCTCCGGATCGGTGCTGCCGTCGGAGAAGCTGACGGTCTGCCCGGCCTCGGGCTCCTGGGGGGTCCAGGCGAAGGCGGCTTCGGGCGGCGCGTCGGCCACCGTGACGTCTTGGGTGGTCGAGGCCTCGTTGCCGCGCTCGTCGGTGACGGTGAGCTCGACGGTGTAGGTCCCGGGCTCGTCGTAGGCGTGCGTGACGTTGCGGGTGCTCTTGGTCGTCCCGTCGCCCAGGTCCCAGGACCAGGCCGTGAGGTTGTTGTCGGCGTCGGTGGAGGTGTCGTTGAAGGTGATCTCCTCGTCGGTGACCGCCTGGTCGGGCGATACGCTGAAGCTGGCCTGCGGCGGCTGGCCGGGGGCTTGGGAGATCTCGAACGGCTTGCTGTCCTGGCGGGTCTCCTCTGTGCCAGGCAGGCACTCGTTGATCTCGACATCGCCGGTGGCCGTGTAGGCCCCTGGCATGTCGTCGCGCTCGGAGGTCCCGTACATGCCCTGGACGAAGAAGCTGGTGAGCTTGTCGCCGTTGTCGATGCCTAGCTGATCGTAGCTGTACCAGAGGTCGACGTGGAACCGCCCGTCGTCGTCGCTCAGGTTGGTCCGTTCAGGCGCTGGGTTCAGCGGGGCGTCCTTGCCGCCAGCCACGAACGTCAGGTTGTCCGCTGTGCTGATGCGGGTGGAGACCTCGGTCTCGGACCCGCTGGTCCGGTTGACCGTGAAGTTGACGTACTCGTGCAGGGCGGCCTCGGGATCGTCCTGGGCGAACCCGAGGTCCATGGTGAGCCGCAGCCCGACGGCGCGCGTCCCATCGGGGGCGGTCCCCTCCTGGACATCCAGAGCCACCAGGTCGTGCCCGGAGCGGCTCTGGCCCTCCTCGTGGGGGTCTTGCCAGTCGTCGTTGCAGTCGTGCAGCGCCCGGCTCCACCCGTCGTAACCGGTGGCCGCGTGGCCCGCGGCGAGGCCAGCGCTGGCCAGGAGGGCGATCGTCAAGGTCAGGGGAACAAGACCGCGGGTCCGCATGGGGCGGAGCTTGGCTTACCCCTACTTGAAGGTTGTCGAGGACCTGCTAGCCACACGTCAGCCCCGGTGCCCGCCGAAGAGGTCCTCCCACAGGTCGTGGACGTTGTCCAGCACGTCGGTCTCCGGCTCGTAGCGGATCAGCAGCTCGCGGACCTGGTCCGGGTCCTCCAGGTGGAAGCCCCGGTCCTCGCCGCTGGGGATCCGGCGCACGACGCCGGCGTCGACCAGCTTGTTCAGGTGGTAGGTCAGGGTCCCCTTGGAGCCGCCGATGAGCTCGTGGAGATCCTTGTGCTGCATGCTACCAAGCTCCAGCAGCTCGAGCACGATGGCCAGGGGTTTCTCCTGCCGTAGCACGTTGAGCATGCGCCGTTCCTCGTCGGTGAGCTCCCGGAAGTCCTCGACGGGGAAGTAGCGGGTGTACCCGCCGACGTCGACCTGCCGGACCTCCTCGGCCTCGAGCAGGTGCTGGATGTGGTACCGGACCAGGGCCGTGCTCGTGTCCAGCTCCCGGACGATGCCCCTGAAGTGGATGCCCGGGAAATGCTGGATCGTCGAGAGCACACGCTCCCGCATGGGCATCGCCTCGTCGGCATCCTCGGACAGCTGGGTCACCTCCCGCGGTTCAGGAAGAACGGCACGAACATCATGAGCACGATGACGACATCGAAGAGCGAGCTGACGAACTCGATCGAGTCGTGGGGCACGGCGTGGGCCTGGACGTTGTAGGCCACGAACAGCGACTTCAGCACGAACGTCACGAAGGCGACCACGATGAACACCAGCCGGATGTTGCCGGTGTTGCGGTACGACCGCCACCCCAGGTAGGCCATCACCGTGGCCATCACGGCCACGATCGCCGAGGAGACGGTCGCCAGCGTCGAGGGTTCCGGGAGCGCCATGGGGCCGGGACCTCGCCGACCCACCTTGAAGTGACCGGCTTGGTCCCTCGGTCACCCGCCCTGGACCTCGACCTCGATCGTGTCCTGGAGGAACACGTCGCCCTGGATGCTCAGGTCCACGGTCCATGTCCCTGGCTCCGTGAACAAGGCGCCGCCGAAGTGGTGGGTGCCGTTGTAGAGGACGTGGCCTTCGTGGGGGGAAGCTTCGCCGTGTGGGTCCGAGGGTGGATGGAACGTAGCGAAGACGCCGAGATCCGAGGCATTGAACGATGGGTCGTCGGGCGAGGTGATGTTCACGAAGATCTCCTGGAAGCCGACGGTCACCGGTTGGGGCTTGATGAAGACGCTGACGTTCACCCCGCTGCCGTTGAAGGTGGTGTACGGCTCGGGCTGGGCGGCCGCATCCGGCCCCTCGGCGCCCACGCCTAGAGCCGCCGGCGGCGACAGGCTGGTGAGGATCCCGGCGGCCACCAGCACGACGACCATCAGAGCGGCCTCGATCCCGGCCGAGGAACGCAGCCGGCCGATGTCCCGACGCTCGTGGCCGGGGGTCTCGAGATCCGGTAGGAGGCGGTAGCGGTGGTAGGCGCCCATGGCGACCAGGGGGACCATGAGGACGATCTTGGCGAGCAGCGCCCACCCGTAGCCGGAGCCGGTCAGGGCGTCCAGGGTGGGTAGCTGGTGCCAGGCGGAGATCGTGCCCGTGGCGACCACGACCAGGACGCTGGCCACGGCCAGGGGGCTGAACCGTCGAACCAGGGTGGCAGCCGAGGCCTCGGGGGCCCGGTCGGTGCCCACGAGCACGAGCGCGATCACACCGCTGATCCAGAACCCGATGGCGACCTGGTGGAGCCAGTCGACGATGACCGCCGAGGCCATCGCCTCCTCCTGGGCAGCCGCGTGGCCGCCCAAGGTGGTCGCCAGCAGGGCGGCCAGGGTCAGGAGGCTGCCAAGCCCCAGCCAGGTGGTCGCCAACCCTTCCCGGGGCTTGGCCGTGGCGATGGCGTAAGCGATCGCCGCACCGGCGAACAGGCCGATCCGAAGGAGCAGCACCTGGCCGTTGGACGTGGCCAACGCCTCGGCAAGGCTGCTATCGATGCGGCTGGCCATCTGGGTGGCTAGGCCCAGCCCTGCCAGGGCGGCCACGCCGGCTCCGGCCGTCGAGAGGTAGCGTAGACGGTGGGGGAGGACCTCTGGGAGCTTGATGCCCCGGGCGACGAGGAGGAAGAGCGGGAGCCCGACCGCCATGGCCGCGCCCAGGAACCCAAGGCTCCGGAACACGGGCTCGAGGGGTGGGACGTCGACGGGGTCGCTCGATGCCGTCGCGTTGGCCGGCGCCGGCCCGCCGCCGGCATCCCCCTGGCCAGCGATGGAGACGTTGACCGCCAGGAAGTAGACGCCGGAGCGGGTGTGCCCGTCGGCCTGGCTGAGGGTGCGCCAGCGGACGGTGTAGGTGCCGTCCGGGAGCTCGTCGAGCCGAGCCACGGCCCGCTTCCGGTTGTCCTCGTCGATCTGGAAGCTCGTGACGTGGTTATGCCCGTCGCCGTCCAGGACGCGGACGTTCGTGTACTCGTCTTCGAGGCGTTCGGAGAAGGTGAGGACCAGCTCGCTGGGTGCTTGGTCCACCCGGGTGTTGGGCTCTGGCTCGGCCGAGACCAGGTTGGCGTGAGCCAAGGCCGGCGTGGCCAGGAGAAGAAGGGTGAGCAGCCCGGCGGCTAGGGCGTAGGTGACCGATCGGGTTGACCGGCGGCCGCCGGGCTGGAGGGGGGCCAACGGTGCTCAAGCCTCGCGCCGCTGGCGGACGACCGCGATGACGGCCAAGGCTGCCAGGGCCGCGAACAGGCTGAAGCCAGGCGCGTTGGCGTTGGTCTCCTGGGTCTGGCCATCCGAGGCGCTGCCGTCGGTCGAGGACGTGTCGCCCTCCATCATGGCGGCCATGTGGTCCTCCATCTGGGTCATCCGGGTCTCGAGCTCGTCGATGCGGTCCCGGAGGTCCTGGTTCTCCTGTTGGAGCGCGCGGAGGTCCTGGACATCGTCGTGGGGGAAGGTGATGGCTGTGAAGGGCTCGCGGGGGCCGGGCAGGAGGTACTCGCCGGTCACGTCGGAGCCGTTGATGTCACCCTCAAGGCGGACCTTGTACTGGCCGGGCATCGTCAGCTGGTAATCGCTGACGAACTCGTACCGGTTGGTGGAGCCGTG
>CAYXGD010000129.1:0-6115 GCA_964464425.1 uncultured Thermoplasmatales archaeon | reverse complement strand
ATCCTTTAAAGGTGGCGAGCCAGACACCTTCCACCATGATCTTCGGCTGGCGCGATCGGCGCGAGCCCCAGCCCGAGCTGGTGCCCGAAGCCAAGCGACGCTTCGAGCGCGGCCTCAAGCACCTCCAGGAGGGCCACGATGATGCGGCCCAGACCGAGCTGGAGAAGGCCGCTGACCTCGGCCAGGAGGCCGCCACGGACGACGGCTACGAGACCGCCGCCAAGGCCCACGCGCGCCTGGCCGACCTCCACCAGGTCGGTGGGCTCAGCGGGGCCCGACGGCAAGCCCTGGAGGCCGCCGTCGAAACCGGCGCGGAGGCCGGCACGCCCGAGGGCTACCTGGTGGCCGCCCGGGCTAGTTACGAGATCGGCATCCGCCACCTCGAGGAGGACAGACCCGACGAGGCGCGGCGGGCGCTGCGTCGAGCCATGGAGCTTGCCGAAGGGAACGGGCGCCCCGCGGGGATCGTCGCCGCCGCTCGTGCGCGCCGGGTCCTGGGCCTGCTGGCCTCCGAGCACGGCGATCCCGACGACGCCATCGACCACCTCAGCCAGGCCCTGGATGAGGCCACGGGCACCGGGGAGGTCGAGGGCCTCGAGACCGGGGCCCAGGCCGGCCTGGATCTGGGCCTCGTGCTCTGGGACCAAGGGGATCTGGACGATGCCCGCCAGGCCCTTGAGCAAGCCACAGCCCTGGGCGAGCAGGTCGCCAGCGCCTCGGGCCTGACCCTGGCCGCTGAGGCCGCCCGCCTGCAGGGGGAGCTGGCCGCCGAGCGCGGCCTGCACGAGGATGCCCTCAAGGCCATCCAAGAGGCCCAGCGCCTCGGCGAGCAGGCCGGCAGCCCCGAGGGCGAGCTCCAAGCCGCCCGAGCCGCGTGGAGCATGGCCAAGGTCCACGGGGACCAGGGGGCCGCCGACCAGGCGCTGACCTGGTACGAGCAAGCCACGGCCATCGCTGCCGAGGTCGGCACACCCGAGGCCGAGGCCGTCTTCGCCGAGATCCAGCTCGACCGGGGCGACCTGCTCGAAGCGCAGGATCGGCTGCGGGAGGCCAGCGACGTCTACGCCGCCGCTGCGCTACGCGGGGCCGACAGCGAGCTGACCGCTGGCATCGACGCGGCCCACGAGGCGCGCTCGCGGAACATGCGCCTGGACCTACCACCGCCGGACCCCGACGAGCCGCCGACCCAGGTCGTCGTGCCTCGCGACCCGGGATCGGCCGATGGCCAAGACGGCCGATCCGCTTCGGACGACGCCAAGCCGCCGGCCCACGCCAACGGCGCCGACGACCGGGGCCCCCCAGGGCAAGGCACCCCTGCCTCCCCGCCGCCGTCGACGACGGCTCGGACATCGACCACCACCGGGGGCAGCGACCCCGCGCCCTCGCGCGGCCTCCCTGGATCCCACGCACCCGAGGCCCCCCAGGGCGCCGTCGAGAACCTCTGGCAGGTGCTCGATCGGGCCGATACGGTCCTCCAGGTCGCCCCCCAGCGCCGGGATGAGGACGGTATCGAGGCGACCATCGCCCACCTCGACCAGGCCCTGGATCATTGGGGTCCCGATGCCCGCCTGATCGAGCGCCGGGCACGTTGCCAGGACCTGCTGGGTCGCTGGCGCGGCACACCGACACCGCTCCGGCAGGCCATCGAGGATTACGGGCACGCCTTCGAGCTCAAGGGCGGCCGTGTGGACCCACGCACCCACGACCCTGGCCCGACGTTCTTCTTCGCCTGGGGACGGGCGCTGTACGACCTGGCCACCCTCGAGGACGACCCTGGCCTCTACCAGGAGGCCCGCGACCGGCTGAGCACGGGGTACGAGATGACACCACGGGGGGCCGACCACAGCCTGGCCTCGGCCGTCATGGCGCGCTGCGCCTTCCACCTGGCCCGAGCCGGCCGGCAGCCCGATGGCTACGCCCGTGCCATCGATCTCTACACGCAGCTGGAGGAAGCAGGCGACGGGTTCGCCCTGGAGGCCGAGGACCATGCGATCTGGGCCAAGGCGCTGGCCCACCGCGCCGAGGAGCTCGGCGACCCGGACCTCCACCGCCAGGCCTACGAGCGCATGGCGCGAGCCTACGAGCGCCGATCCTGACGACCCGTGGATCGGGCTAGAGCTCCAGCCCGTCCCACATCTCGACGAACCCCGAGACGATGTCCTTGGGAGGGGGGTACTCGGTCAGGAGCTCGGCGATCCGGTCCTTGTCCTCCAGGTGGACCCGTCGGGCCCGCCCCTCGACGTCCACGCGGACCAGCTCGGCATCCTTCAGCTTCTCCACGTGGTAGGTCGCCGTCGATCGGGAGACGGCCGCGGCCTCGGCCATCTCCCCCATGGTCAGCCCCTCGTCGTCGTCGAGCAGCGCCAGGACCATGCGGAGCGGCACCGGGCGTCGCAGGAGGGCAAGGGCCTCCTTGTCCCGGCGGTCGATGACCTCCTTGGACCCGATCTCAGCCTCGACCTTGGGGTAGTAGAGGTTCTTGTTGCCCTCGCGTTTCTTGGTGGCCAGGCCTGACTTGACCAGGACACGGATGTGGTACCGGGCCAGTTTCTCCTCGACCTCGGCCTGGCGGGCAAGCTCGGCCAGGTGCAACCCGGGGTACTCCAAGAGAGCCTCGTACAAGCGTCGCCGGCGATCTGCCTCCAAGGGCTCGGCCCGGGCCAGGGCGACCAGGAGCAGCGCCCGCACCTCGTCCCGGGTCAACCCGGACGCGGTCTCGGGCCTCATGGCTTCAACACGCCGAGGTAGATGATCAACAGCGCCAGCGCCGTCAACGCCATGGCCGCGGTCGCCGCGGTCTCCAGGACCAGCTGCGTGGTCAACAGGCCCACGGCGAGCACGAGGCCCTGGATGAGGAACACCAAGAAGACCAGGCCGAGCATGGCCATCCGGGTGGCCTTGACCCGGCGGTAGGCGCGCGCGGCGATGAAGATGAGCACCGCCGCCAGCACGATCTGGAGGCCGGCGGCAGCGCTAGCGAGCGTCCCGGAGACCACGAGCCCTCGACTTCCTGAGGGTCCTTAGCCCTTGCGAGTCCGGATGGCGTAGGTCGCGCCGACGAACAGGACGCCGCCGACGATGGCCAGCGCGAAGGCGGGCATGGAGCCCGGGATGCTCTCCACGAGGGGCGCGAAGGCCGAGGCCGACTGGATCTGGACCGTGTGCACGCTGAAGTGCGGCACCTGGACCAGGACCTGGGTCGTGTTGGCCCCGACGATCAGCAGGTACTCGGCGCCCTCGCCCTCCTCGACGGTCAGGACGTCGTTGAGGCCCTGAGCCGGCTGGATGCGTTCACCGTCGAAGCGGATGACCAGGTCCTCGACGGGGCCCACCGAGCCCTGCTCGAGGTTGAAGAGGACCGCGCGGCCCTCACCGTGGCCCTCGATGGTCAGGGTGACCTGACCCTCGCTGGCGTTGGTGGTGAGGTTCACCGCACCATTCTCGACCCCGATGGCCTCCGGCTGGCCACCTTGGCCCTTGGCGACCATGATCTGGGCGATCACGCGGCCGTCGGCGATGGCCTCGTCGACCTCCTCGCCGTTCATGCCTCGGGGCATGACGAGGAACTTGACCTCCTCTTGGGCCACGATCGTGTTGCCGTCGAGGGTCATGTTGTCGCCCTTGAGCGTGGCCCGGGTGCCGTCGGGCAGGGTGAGGAGCAAGCGCTCGCGCTCCTCCTCGTCGTCATCATCGTCCTGGACCCAGGTCGCGTTGATACCGTCGGCCAGGGTCAGGGTGATGGTGCCGTCGTCAGCCTCGGCCTTCAGGTGGCCGGTGGGGTTGTCGATGGCCTTGAGCTCGGCGTCCTCGCCCTCGGCCTCCAAGGTGGCGCCCTCGGTCTCGATCTCCTCAGCGTCGAGGGCGGGGTCGAAGGCGATCGAGGCGAACCAGGTCTGGTTGGAGACACTGTAGGCCTGGACGCCACCGTCGGCCAGGGTGAAGCTGACGTGCTTGCCGGTCACCTCGCCGCCGTCCATGGCGAAGGCGCCTCGGAAGGCGCGACGGTCGGCGTGCTCGGAGGGACCGTGCCGGTCGTCATCATCATCCTCATCGTCGTCCCGGTCGCGGGCGTCCTCACCGCGGTCGTCGGCGTCTCCTGGACCGCGATCATCCGGTCGCGCATCCGGGCCATGACCGTCGTCGGTCTCGTTCCCGTCCTCGTCGTCAGGCATGTCGAGACGGAGCCGGAGCTCGCCGTCGGCGGTGATCGTCGACCCGTCGAGGGTCAGGGCCTCTCCCTCGATGGACCCGGTCATGTTCTCGGGGCCGGTGAGAGCGATCTCGTCGTCGTCGAGCGTGGCGGTCCAGCCGTCGGCAAGCGTCGCGGTGAGGTTGCCCTCGTTGCGAGCATCGAGCTCGCCCGTGGGGTGATCGCGAACCTCGAGGCTGCCGTTGCCATCGGCGCGGTAGGTGTCGCCGTCGCTCTCGTTGTTGTCAGCATCGAGGGCCGGATCGTAGGAAAGGTCGTCAAGCACCAGGGAACCACGGACGGCGTAGTCGATGAGTCCCGTGTCGGTGAGCGTGAAGGAGACGTGCTCGCCGGTGAGGGTGTCTCCATCCTGGCTCCAGGAACTGTCCTCGTCGCCGGGCGGGCCGGCGGGCTGGGCGGCGACCATAGCGCCGGGAGCCAGCAGCGCCAGGCTCACGAGGGTGATCAAGAGGGAACGTCGAGCGTTGCTCATGGTCTCGGGCTACGGTCAGTCCTGGACCCTTAAAGGGCGTTCTCGGAGCTGTGTCGAAATGACCTCGCCAACGTGGCCTTGGCCCCGCATCCGGGGGGCCGTCAGCCTGCCGGGGCGCTGCCCCTCGGGAAGGGCACTCTTTAAGAAGACCAGCCCTTTGGAGGTCCGACCCTCATGCCCAGCGACGCCCCGGTCCGATGCGCCCGCCAGGGGTTCGACCCCCAGGCTCTGGAGTCCGAGGTCACCGAGTACTGGCGAGCCGAGGAGATCCCTCACCAGGTCCGGGAGGCCCGCGCCGACGCCGAGCCGTTCTACTTCGTGGATGGCCCGCCGTACACCTCGGGCCACATCCACCTGGGCACCGCCTGGAACAAGGTGATGAAGGACCTCAACGTCCGCTACCGGACGATGCAGGGCCTCAACGTGCGCACCCAGCCGGGGTGGGACATGCACGGGTTGCCGATCGAGGTCAAGGTCGAGAAAGAGCTCGGCTTCAGCACGAAGCAGGAGATCGAGGACCTCGGCGTCGAGACCTTCGTGGACAAGTGCCGCGGGTTCGCGCTCGAGTTCCTGGACGAGATGACCGAGGAGTTCAAGGAGCTCGGGGTCTGGCTCGACTGGGAGCGGCCCTACCGCACCATCGACGACAGCTACATGCAGGGCGCGTGGTGGGCCATCAAGCAGGGTCACGAGAAGGACCTGCTCTACCGGGACAACCGGGGCGGCTTGCCGTGGTGCCCGCGCTGCGAGACCGCGCTCGCCCAGGCCGAGGTCGAGTACGAGGACCGCACGGACCCATCGATCTACGTCAAGTTCCCGCTGGTCGACGAGGACGCCTCGCTGGTCATCTGGACGACGACGCCCTGGACCTTGCCGGCCAACAACGCCGTGGCCGTCCACCCGGACCTCGAGTACGCCAGGGTCCTGGCCACCCACCGCGACGGCAGCACGGAGACCCTGATCATCGAGGACACCTGCGTGGACGGCGTGGCCCATGCGGCCAAGCTGGCCGACGTCACCGTCGTGGACCACCTGACCGGCGAGGACCTCGTCGGGCTGTCCTACCAGCACCCGTTCGCTGACGAGGTGCCCTACCACCAGGAGCGCCGGAGCGATGCCGAGTACACGGTCATCCCCGGCGAGCACGTGGCCGCGGATCGCACCGGGCTGGTCCACACGGCCACCGGCCACGGCGCCGAGGACTTCGAGGTCGGCCAGGAGCACGGCATCCCACCGTTCTGCCCCGTCGGCCCCGAGGGCCTCTACACCGAGCTCGCCGGACAGCTCGAGGGCCTGATCGTCCGCAAGACGCCCGGCGGGGACGATGAGCCCGAGGGAGAGCACGCCGACGACGCCGTCATCCAACGCCTGGAGGCCAAAGGCCTGCTGCTGGCCGAGGGCCTCACCGAGCACAGCTACGGCCACTGCTGGCG
>CAYXGD010000128.1:0-6123 GCA_964464425.1 uncultured Thermoplasmatales archaeon | reverse complement strand
GGGATCGAAGTTCATGCCGTAGATCCCTGCGATGAAGGTCAGCGGGATGAAGATCGTGGCCACGATGGTCAGCGTCTTCATGACCTCGTTCATCCGGTGGGAAAGCGTGGAGTAGTACGCATCGGCCACCGAGGTCGCCAGCTCCCGGTAGGTCTCGAGCATGTCCATGATCCGGATGACGTGGTCGTAGGCATCCCGCAGGAACGTGCGGGTCTCCTCCTGGACCAGGCTGGCGCCCTCGGTCCGCTGCATGCTCGTGATCGCATCGCGCACCGGCCAGAGAGCCCTCCGGAGCTCCAGGAAATCGCGCTTGAGATCGTGGATCTCCTCGATGGTGTCGTCCTGGGGATCGTCCAGGGCCTCATCCTCGACCTGGTCGACCCACTCCCCGTAGGTCTCCAGGATCGGGAAGAACTCGTCCACCGCCGCGTCCAGCAAGCTGTAGGCCAGGTAATCCGGACCACTGCTGCGGATCCGGGGCCGACCCTGCCGGAGCCGGTCGCGGACCCCACCGAACACGTCGCCATGGGTCTCCTGGAAGGAGATCAAGCAGCGCTCGCCGAAGACCATGGAGACCTGCTCGCTGAGAAGTTCCTCCCCCCGGAGCCGGACCATCTGGAGGACCAGGAAGGCCTGGCCGGGGTACTCCTCGAACTTCGGCCGCTGGGCCGTGTTGACGATGTCCTCCCGCATGAGGGGATGGATCTCGAACCGGTCCCAGACGGTCTCCAGCACGTCCAGGTCGCCCAGGCCGTCGATGTTGATCCAGGTGACCTTGTCGTCGGAGATCAGCTCAATGGCCTCGGCCACGGAGATGCCCTCCCGCTCGACCAGCTCCTCCTGGTCGTAGACCCAGGCGGAGATCCTCGGGGCGATGTGCTCCTCGAGATCGGCCTCCTGGACCTCACCTGGAGCCATCCCCGTGCGGGACCGCTTGCGCTTGCGTTGGAACATCGTGTTGGCCACCGTCCGGTCGGGCCGGTGGGGGTCTCCACGGGCCACGCTGGAAAAGCCCTTGCGGTTCCTCCCGGCCGGCCCGCGTGGCCACCCGGGCCCACAACGGGAAGCTTTTTGCCGGGCTTCCCTGTCCAACCCCGTATGCGGGGACAGGTCCTGGTGGTGCTAGCGACCCTCCTGGTCGCCGGATGCAACGGCGTCGCGGGGCCAGAGCTGGCGGCCAACCCCACAGAACCGTGCGGGGCGCTGGACACCGTCTTCCAGCCGGACGACGCGTACAACCCAAGGGTCCGGCTGGACACCAGCCGAGGCATCATCGAGCTCGTCGTCTACGCCAACCAGGTGCCGTCCATGGCAGCCAACTTCCTCTCCTTGGCCAACGACGGCACGTACAACCAGACCCGGTTCCACCGGCTCCAGGCCGACGTGCTGATCCACGGCGGCGATCCCCTCAGCCGATCCTCCCAACGCAACCTCTGGGGCTCCGGCGGCTCGGACATCGAGCTGGCCCACCAGTTCCACCAGGGTCTCCGGCACGACAGGCCCGGCATGGTGTCGTTCTTCAACGAGCAACCCAACACCGTGGGGAGCCAGTTCATCATCCACCTCCGGGAGCGGTCGGACCTCGACGACCGTTACCCCGTCTTCGCCAAGGTCAGCCAGGGCCTCGACGTCGCAGAGAACATCTCCCAGACCCCGACCGACGACCGCAACCGTCCCGAGTTCGATGCCAGGATCGACGAGGTGCGCCTCCTGGATCCGATCCGCAACCCGGCCGAGGCCACCGTCTCCCTCTCGGCGCTCGGCTACGACTGCACCCAGGCCGCCGAACCCGGGGGAACCGCCGAGTTCCTCGTGGCCGTCCGCAACACCGGCCAGCGGATCCTCAACGGGACCATGGACGCCCAGGTGCCCGACGGTTGGGAGGTCTCGCTACGCAACGCCGAGCGGGTCGTGATCCCCTCCGGCCAGACCGTGGCCTACCCGGTCAACGTCTCGGTGCCCGATCAGGCGGCCATGGACACCAGCCAGGACCTGAGGCTCTGGTTCAACGACACGGCGTCCTCGGCCACGACGAGCCTCGACCTTACCGTGAACGTGGGGCCCCTGGGGAGGGCCATCCAGGAGGGCGACGAGGTCAAGGCGACCTACGTCGGCGTGCTCTCCGACGGCCGCCCGTTCGACACGACCATCGAGACCTACACCGAGATCCGGTCGCTTACGTGGTTCAAGGAGCCGGTCGAGCACTTCGAGCCCATCCCGTTCACCGTCGGCAGCGACCAGCTGATCGAGGGGTTCCAGGACGGCGTGGCCCGGGCCAAGGTGGGACAGAGCGTCGTGGCCAGCGTCCCGCCGGAGAAGGGGTACGGCAACGACGCTTTCGGTCAGTCCCAGCTCGGCGGCCGCCTGCTCTACTTCCAGGTCCAGGTCGTCGAGGGCCCCCAGGACGGCTAGCTCGCCCGGCCCCGAGGCTCACCGGTCGGCCACGCGCGTGGCCAGGGTCAGGAAGCCGGTGTGGGCCAGCATCTCGAAGCTCGGCCGAGCACCACGGTCGTGGACCACCCAGCCCCGCTCGAGCTGCTCCAGGGCACGCACCCGGACGAACGGTCCCTCCCGCAGGCCCCGGACCACGGCTTCCATCTGCTCGACGATCGGCGTGTAGAAGCACACCCGACCGCCCGGCCGGGTGGCACGGGTCGCCGCCGGCAGCACGGTCTCGGGGTCCGGGACGTCAGCGATGAACGCATCGCAGGGACCCGTGGCCTTGCCGAGGTCCTCCAGGTGGACCTCGACCCGGTCGATCAGCCCGGTGGCCTCCAGGTTGGCGCGGGCGACCTCGGCGTGGTCCTCCCGGAGTTCGTACCCGTGGATGGTACCCTCGGGGCCGACGGCATGGGCCATGTAACACGTCAGCGCACCGCTACCCAGACCCCCCTCGACGACGGTGCTCCCCGGTCCGATCCCGCACTCGTGGACGATCCGGGCGGCATCCTGGGGACCGATGATCTGGGCGCGGCGCGCCAGGGCCATGAAGACGAGGTCAGGCGTCTGGGGGAGCACGCGCACGCTCCGGCGGCCGAGCTGGAGGACCTCACCGATGGCCAGGTCCTCGAAGAGATCGGCGGAGAGCACCCCCAAGCCCTGGATCCGGACGACATCGTCCTCCCCGGGGATCCGCACGAGATGGACATCCTCGTCGCCACCGTAGAGGGCCACGGGCGTGCCCGGAGCCAGCCGTCTGTCCTGCATCGTGGCCGCGAAAGGTTCAACAACCCTAACCCTTACCCCGGTCTGTGACCCTGGAGGACCGCATCGTCCACTGGCTGGAGGACGGGGAGACCCGAGCCAAGGCGTTGCGCTGGGGCTGGATGATCAGCCTAGGCTTCCTGATGTTCGGCTACGGGGTCATCATGTGGGAGCTGTTCTTCGCCTAGCCGGGAGGCAGCCCCCAGCGTTCCCACGGACCAGCGCAGGCTGTCCCGCACGGGTGCCCGCAAAGGTTTTGCTGCCGGGGGACCCTGGTCCACGGTGCGTCCAAGACCCTCGGTAGCCATGCTCCTCATGGCCCTGCTTGCCCTTGCCGGATGCACATCCAGCCCGGCCCCGGACACCGAGGCGACAGCTGCCGACACGGAAGCGATCGACAGCGCCTCCATCCTCCACCGCGGCGACGAGATCCTCGGCCCGGGAACCGCGACGGGGGTCCTTCTCCACACGGGCCACCAGGCCATCGAGCCGACCATCGGTGCCTACGGGGGCAAGGTCTTCATGACCGGGTTCGCCGAGGCGGAGGTGTGCTCGGGATGTCCCGCGGACGCCCGACGGCACGTCGAGATGAGCCCGAACGTGATCATGACCGCGGACGGACGGACCTTCGACCTCATCTACCCCCTGTTGCCCGAGGACCTGGGCAGCAAGCGCACCAACGATCCGATGCTCCACGTGGACGCTGACCATGGCCGCGTCTTCATGGACGACATGTTCCCTGCTGCGACCTGTGATGTGCTGTCGTTCACGGACGACGAAGGCGCCAGTTGGACGACCAACCCCGTAGCTTGCGGAACGCCCGTCACGGACCACCAGAACCTCGTGACCGCACCCCCCCGACACCTGACGACCGTCGGCTACCCGGAACTCGTCTACAAGTGCGCCCAGGTCCCGGGCGCGGCACCGATGTGTGCCGTGTCCCCCACCGGCGGCCTCACGTTCCTGCCCAAGGTCCCGGTCTGGACGCCCGGGCAGGCGCCGGCCTGCAGCACCATCTCCCACCACGCCGAGGCGGGGCCCGATGGCCGTGTGTACCTTCCCTTCGGCGCATGCCGCGACGGCCTGCACGTCTTCAAGACCGAGGACGACGGCCTGACGTGGAGCGACCACCTGGTGGCTGACGAGGCGTGGCTGGTCGACAACGGCCACGACTTCGACCTGGCCGTCGACGAGGACGGCAACGTCTACGCCGTCTGGCCCCATGCCAACCAGTTGTGGCTGAGCGTCAGCCAGGATCACGCCGAGACCTGGTCCGCGCCAAGGCCCCTGGCGGCCCCGGGTGTGACCGGCACGTCCTACCAGGCCGTCGACGCCGCCGCGCCCGGCCAGATCGCTTTCGTGTACTACGGCACCACAGAGCCTGGCGGACCGCTCAACACGTCCCTCCCGTCGCTCCCCGACCCCGAGTACCTCGAGGTCTTCCTCAACGGCGTCGACGGCTGGGAGAACCACACCTGGAACGCCTACATCGGCGTCATGCACGACGCGCTGGACCCCGAGAGCCCCATCCAGACCGTCCGGCTCCACCCGGGCGACGACCCCGTGGCACGGGGGGCCTGCATGGTCTACTACGGCTGCCACGGCGTGCGCGAGTTCATCGACATCGTCATCGACGAGGACGGCCGACCCTGGGCAGCGATCGTCGACACGTGCACCACGGCTTGCGTGACCGACCCCACGGTCATGCAGGACGGGCTGGCCGCCGCGATGGGCACCCTGTCGGTCGGCCCCGGTCTCCAAGGTACCGCCCTGGACGACCTCGGCCTGTCGACGGGGCAGCGCGCCACCTGAGCAAGCCGCCGGCAGTCCCGGATCATGGGATGGGGCATCTGATCGGCCCGACGCGTGCCCGGGAACCCGTGCGGTCGGCTGGACGCGTCCCTCGCCTGGATCCCCCGCTGTGTGATCCTGCCCTGCGCGCTAGCTCTCCACGACGGTGTTGGCCAGGGTCCCGATCCGTTCGATCTCCAGCTCCAGGGTGTCCCCGGGCTCGAGCCAGTCCTCCCCCCCGAGGTCCAGGATGGAGCCGGTGCCGACCGTGCCCGAACCCATCACATCCCCGGGCTGGATGACCGAGGCCTTGCTGGCGTGGGCGATCATCTGGGGGATCGTCCAGTGCAGGTCGCCCAGGTTGCCCTGGCTGATCTGCTTGCCGTTGCGGCGGGCGGTCATCGCCAGCTCGAGGCGCTGATCGTCGATCCGGTCGGCCAGCTCGTCCAGGGTGACGATCGCCGGGCCGAGGCTCGTGGCGAAGTCCTTGCCCTTGCTGGGGCCCAGGCCGACGCTCATCTCGTGGGCCTGGATGTCCCGGGCCGACCAGTCGTTCATGATGGTCAGGCCGACGACGTGGTCCCAGGCCTCCTCGGCCGGGATGTCGGTGCCGCGCTTGCCGATGACCCAGGCCGCCTCGAGCTCGAAGTCGAGCATCTCGGTGCCGGCGGGCCGGACGACGTCCTGGCCTGGGCCGTGGAGGACCCCGGGGTGGGTGAAGTAGAAGACCGGCACGTCGTACCAGGCCTCCGGGATCTCCCGGCCCCGGCGCTCGTTGCCTCGGCGGACGTGCTCCTCGAAGGCGTAGAAGTCCCGGACCGACGGTGGGTCCGTGACCGGCGAGACGACCTGCACATCGGCCAGGGCGTGGCCCATGTCGTCGATCGTGCCGGGGTCCTCGGCCAGGCGCTCCTGGGCGGCGGCCAGGGCCGGCTCGGCGTGTTGCCAGAAGGAGAGCACCAGCTCCATCGGGACCCCGCGCATGCCGGCCAGCTGGGGCGGGATCGGGATGTTGAGATCGTTCTGGGCGTACCGCATCAGGCCCACGGCGGGGAGCGCGGTGCCCTCGAGCTCCAGGCCCGCCTGGGGCTGGCGGTCGGGCGCGGTTCTGAAGGAGATCAGGCGCAC
>CAYXGD010000127.1:0-6188 GCA_964464425.1 uncultured Thermoplasmatales archaeon | reverse complement strand
GCCCGCCATGCCGTCCCATGGCGATCAGCGTCCACCAGATGATCGCGTTCAGCGACGAGGTCAACGAGGCCTGGTTCCCGTGGCTCAGGGAGCAGGAGGACGAGCTGCTGGACCGCAACTTCGAGTTCTCCTTCCGCTCGCCCTTGGGCATCCTGACCCACATCGGCAACGTCGAGGCCACCTGGATGGACCTGATCGAGGGCAAGCAGCCTGACTGGCGGGACCCGCCCTACTCGACCAAGGAGCTGCACACCGTCGAGCCCGTCATCAGCTTCCTGCAGGAGACCCGGGCGCGCACCCACGAGCTCATCGACGGCCTGTCCGAGAAGGAGCTCCAGCGCACCGCTCAGCTGGACGACGCCTCCTGGCTGGTCAAGGACGAGCTGACCCTGGAGGAGCTCGTCTGGATCGTCTTCACCCACGAGCAGTGGCACCGTGGTGAGCTCATCGCCGCCTTCTGGAGCCAGGACATCCAACCCCCCCGGCTCGATTGGCACCAGTACGGGACGCCGGTGGGTGGCTTGGGGCCGGGCTAGGCGGCCAGCGCCCTCACCACGCCGCCAGCAACGCCCCGATCCCGGCCAGGGCGACCAGGTTGTAGCCCAGGCCGATCAGGTACACGGTGGAGTCCCGCTCCTCGAAGCTGATCTCCTGGAGGCCGACCGTGCCGATGAAGCCCAGGGCCACGAGCGCTCCCAGGAAGGCCCCGGCCAGCCAGTCCACCGTCTGGGTCCAGTTGATCAGGAACGCCAGGCTGACCGTTGCCACGGCCGAGCCCAGGGCGGTGACCAGGTAGGCAGAGCCCATGCCTTCCTTGTCGATGTCCTCGGGACCCGCGTAGCCCATGCGATCGATCCACAGGCGGCCGAAGAGGGGCCCGTACCAGAGGGCGCCCAGGGCCTGGTAGATGACGATCCCCACGACGACCGCGATCCAGTTGATGTCCGCCAGCGCCATGGGCCCGCCTTGCCCTGCTCGGGCTTGGACCTATCGGTTCGCCGTCAACCGGTGAGCGCGGGGGGGCCTGCGGTGATCTGGCCGCCGGGCAGGGCGACCTCGACGACCTGGTAGGCCACGCCCTCGATGGCGGCCGCGCCCGGTCCCCCGGCTTCGTACTCAAGCTGCCAGTCGCCGACAGGATCGAGGTGGCTCTCGACGGCCAACCGCAGATCGCTTCCGGGACCGGCCGTGAAGGTCTCCTCGTAGGTTGTGCCGTCTGGGGCGGTGGCCGAGACCCGGTAGACCCCTGGTGGACCCTCGGCCAGGACGTTGCCCAGCAACAGGGCGAAGCTGGCCCGGTCGTAGGGGCCCTCGATGGTGATCGTCTCCGTGGGTGGGGCCGGTTGGAGGCCCAGGTCGGCTGCACCGGCCAGGCGACCGTGGAGGAAGACCAGGTCGTGCTCCCAGGGGACCTCGACCGTGCCCTCGTAGCCATACCCGTGATCGGTGACCTCCAGGGTGCCGTACCCGGCGATCTCGACGAGGCTCGGGATGCCGAGGCCGGGGTCGTAGGTGAGGTTGATCTGCGTGTTCTGGCCGGTCATCTCGATCAGCGCCTGCCCGTCTTCGACCGTGGCCACGGTGGCGTTCACCTGGCCGGTGTACCACTCGGTGGCCCACGTCTTGCCCTCGGTCAAGGGGAAGCTGACCTGCTCGAAGAGAACGTCGTGGGCCTCGTAGCCCAACGTATCGGCCGTGACCGGCCCGATGCCGGGCAGGTGGAGGATCAAGAGCCCGTCGACGAAGCTGTCCTGGGGCATGCCGACGAGGTAGCGGCCGTCGTGCAGCCCGGCGACGACGACCCTGCCCTCGTAGCTCTCACCGTTGAGCTCGCTGTCCACGCGGACATCCCACCACTCGCCCAGGCGGAGCGTCGGGGGCGTCTGGAGCGTGCGTTGGTCGAGCTCGGCCTGGCTCGGGGCGCCACCGGGCAGCACCTGGTCCGTGCTCGTAGCGTCCGATGCTCCATCCTCCAGCTCGCTTCCCAGGCAGCCGGCGGCGACCAGGGAGAGCGTCAACAGCGCGACAGCCCAGCCTCGCATGGGAGCGCCAGGCCAGCCAGGGGTAGAAAGGGTTTGCTGTCCCAGGCTCGCGACCCGGGATCGATCAGACCGCCGGCAGCGTCCTGCACCGCGCTGCCGATGGGTGGACCTGAGAGGGTCGGTGGGGAAGAAAGAGAGAAACCCGATCCCGCGCAGACCGTCCCCCGCCTTGGCTGGCAGGAGACGATCACGCCGGGCTCGCGCGGGCGGGATCGGGGGAACCCCTACGCCCCAGAAGGGCGCCAGGGTACGACGGGGCCACGGGGTGACGCTGCGAGCGCCCACCGCGGCCCGTGCTAGCGCATGAACGGGCCGGTGGGCCTACGGCGGGATCGCAGCGGCCCTAAGTGGCGTTCCGTCGCTATCCCGGTTCAGACTATGCGAACTATGATTTCGTCTCAGTTAACCACCTCAAATTTTGTTCTGGCCCGTTCGGACCACTCTGCTATCACGTCGCAAGGGGTATGAAACTTGTGTTACGGGAACCAAGACGCTTATGAACGCCCTCCAGAGGTAGGGGCTCGTGGACCCCACCGCCCAGCGGCTGCTCGAGGAGACCCACACGTGGCGCGACAGGCTCGAGGGGGCCCTGACCGAGGCCAGCGCCGAGACAGGACGGGGTCAGCGCTACCTCGAGAACATCGAGGCCTACGTCGCCGATTGCCAGCACTTCGAGGACGACGGCGACCTGGTCCGCGCCTTCGAGGCGATCGTGTGGGCGTGGGCCTGGCTCGAGATCGGAGCCGACACCGGTGACATCGATTGGACCTACCCCGAGCGCTGGGACGAGGCTTGAGACCAGCGCCAGCGAACACCTTTTGGCGCGGGCTCGCATGGCCCCACCATGCCAGGGGACGGCGGCACCATCCGGATCGAGGCCACCGACCATGAGCACGTGACGCTCGTCCGGATCGACCGACCCGAGAAGCGCAACGCGCTGGATCAAGCCACCCGGCAGGCGATGCTCGATGCTCTCGAGCAGGCCGGCCAGGACGGGGCTCGAGCGATCGTGCTCACGGGCAGCGGGAAGACGTTCGCCGCTGGCGCTGATCTCCAGGAGATGCGCCAGCGCACCGTCCCCGAGCAGCGGGCTTACCTCTCGCCGCCGCGCATGTACGAGACCATCGAAGGCCTCGGCACGCCGGTCATCGCCGCCATCAACGGGCACGCGCTCGGCGCCGGGCTCGAGCTGGCGTTGGCCTGCGATGTCCGCCTGGCCGCCAGCACGGCAAAGCTCGGCTCGCCCGAGGTCCGGCTGGGCATCATCCCGGGTGGCGGCGGGACCCAGCGCCTGACCCGCCTGATCGGCCGTGGGCAGGCCATGCGCTTGATCCTCACCGGCGACACCATCGAGGCCGCCGAGGCGCTCGACCTGGGCCTGGTCGAGCAGGTGACCGAGCCCGACGAGCTCGAGGCTCGAGCGGTCGAGCTTGCTGGCCGTATGGCTCGCTGGAGCCCGATCGCGCTGGCCCAGGCCAAGCGCGCGGTCCGCCAGGCCTGGAACTCCCACCTCTCCGAGGGGTTGACCCACGAGATCGAGGCGTTCTGCCAGGCCTTCGCATCCGAGGACGCCCACGAAGGCATCTCCGCGTTCCTCGAGAAGCGGGACCCCGAGTTCAGGGGCCGATAGCCCCTCTCGCGGCCCGGCGGTCCAGGGGATGGAGAGGCTGGAAGCTGCCGGCCGCACCACAAAGGCTATGACCTTGCCAGCCCCCTAACCTAACTCGAGGTACGCTTGGTTGCATCAGTGGACCCATGAGCTGATCTCTGAGACCGACGACCCTGCGCTAGCTGACTACCTGGACGCTTGCGAGGACTACTTCTTGCGACAGCTGATCGTGTACGAGAACTGGCCCCAGCGATCCTGGGGACCGGTCGGCTACACCGGCAAGAAGGTCTTCGTCGACCAGAACGCGTAGCTGCACGGTCTCCTCCCAGGCATGAGCATGCCCGGCTGAGGCTCCAGCCCGGCGCTCGTCCCGCCGCCGCGCCTGACCCGGTCAGGGCTCGACGTCGGGCATCCCTTGCTCACGCATCTCTTGGAGATCCACGATGGCGTACGGGTGACCGAGCTCCTCGGCCTCCTCGTCGGAGAGCTCCTCCCGGACAGCCTTGTCGTGGACGATGGCCGAGTTCCCCAGGGCGTCCTCCAGGATGAGCGTGAACGTCTCGTCGCCCTCACGCATCCGGTCGATGAGCTCGAGCAGTTGGTCGGCCCGCTGCCGGGCTTCGTCGGTCTCGGCACCGTTACGGGCCGTGATCACCGCTTCCTCGCAGCGGCCAAGGACACCTTCGACGTTGGAGACGAAGGCATCGGCGGCCTCGGAGGGCGTGGCCCGGATCCCGAGTTCGGGGATCTCGAAGTGGCCGGAGCCCGACCGGACGACGCGGACCGAGAGGTCCTCCATACGGTTGACCTCGAGGGTGTACCGGACCGGGGCCTGCTCGTTGACGATGTGGAAGTCGGCACGGCGGAACCCGCAGGCATCGCACGTGTACACCATCTCGAAGACCTCCCCGAAGTAGGGGATGTCGAGCTCCTCCATGCGGGTCGTGAAGGCAGGCTCCGAGCACACCGGGCAAGGCAAGAGGTCGCTCACTGACCCGGCGTAGCCCAGGGCCCCATAAGAGCCTTGCCACCCACTCGGCATCGTAGCTGGGGCTGCCAGAACCCTTATCCCCGGGTCGTCCATCAACAACGGGTAACAGCAGTGGACATCCAGCGCGCCCTGCTCTCAGCGTTCGACAAGACGGGCATCGTGGAGCTCGCCCGCGACCTCTCCGACCTGGACATCGAGATCATCTCCACCGGCGGGACCGCCAAGACCATCGCCGAGGCTGGTATCGATGTGACACCGGTCGAGGAGGTCACCGGCCAACCCGAGCTCTTCGATGGCCGTGTGAAGACCCTGCATCCGGGCATCCATGCCGCCATCCTGGCCCGTCGTGACCATGCCTCGGACATGGAGGATCTCCAAGCGATGGGGGTGGATCCCATCGACCTGGTCGTGGTCAACCTCTACCCCTTCCAGGACACCGCCAAGAAGGGTGCTGACCTGGACACGGCCCTGGAGATGATCGACATCGGCGGGCCCACGATGCTCCGTGCGGCGGCCAAGAACCATCCCTCCTGCGTCCCGATCGTCCACCCAGAGCGGTACGACGAGGTCCTCGAGGCCCTACGCGAGGATGGCACGCTGCCGACGAACCTGCGCCAGCAGCTGGCCGTCGAGGCCTTCGAGCACACCGCCCACTACGACAGCGTCGTGGCCGAGTGGATGCGCACCACGCTGCGCACCGGCAAGTTCCCCAAGGAGCTCACGCTGCCGCTGGCCAAGCTCCAGGACCTCCGGTACGGTGAGAACAGCCACCAGGAGGCTGCCTTCTACCGCTCACCGTTCCCGCCAGAGGAGCCCTGCATCATCCGGGCCAAGCAGCTCCACGGCAAGCACCTCTCGTTCAACAACATCGTCGACGTCGATGCCGCCCTCCAGGCCGTCACCGAGTTCGACGACCCCGCGGTGGTCATCATCAAGCACGCCACGCCCAGCGGGATCGCCCAGGGCGACACCATCGCGGAGGCCTACGAGCGCGCGTTCGCCACCGACACGTACAGCCCCTACGGGGGCATCATCTCGGCCAACCGGGCCATCGACGAGCCGGCCGCTCAGGCCATGGCCGATCTCTTCCTCGAGTGCATCATCGCACCGGGTTACACGCCCGAGGCTCTGGAGATCCTGACGCAGAAGAAGAACGTCCGGCTGCTCGAGGTCCCGTGGAGCGACGATCCTCGGCGGGGTCTCGAGTTCAAGAGCGTGGTCGGTGGCGGTGTCATCCAGGACCGGGACGTCAAGGAGCTGGCCCCCGAGGACTGGGAGGTCGTCACCGAGGTCGAGCCCACCGACGCGCAGCTCGAGGACATGGTCTTCGCGATGAAGTGCGTCCGTCACATCAAGTCCAACTCCGTCGTCTTCGTCAAGGACGGCGCCACCATGGGCATCGGCGGCGGTCAGACCAGCCGCGTGGACGCCTCCTGGATCGCCACCCACAAGGGCGGCGAGGACATCCAAGGTACCGTGCTGGCCAGCGATGCCTTCTTCCCCTTCCGCGACGGCATCGACGTGGCCGCCGAGGCCGGCGTCGAGG
>CAYXGD010000126.1:0-6195 GCA_964464425.1 uncultured Thermoplasmatales archaeon | reverse complement strand
GCTCCGAAGGCTGTCGCCTTATCCAGGCTAGGCTAGCGGCCCAGGGTTGCGGGTGGCGAGGGCCGCATCTGCGAGCCTGGATAAGGCTTGCCTGTGAGGCATCGCGAGGCGATGCCGAGCAGCCCGGATCTCTGATCCGGGCGGATCTGGAACCTGCAGGCCGGAGGCCGAAGGTTCCAGGCGCCCCGGCCGAGCGTTCGAGGCCGGGTGCGTATCCAGGCTAGGCTAGCGGCCCGGGGTGCCGCCGACGATGGTCCCCATAGAAAACCATGTCGCACAGCGTCCGACCAACTACCCCGGACACACGGTGAAGGCTGCCACGTTCTTGGCCTGACCGTACGACGGGTCCGTGAACGCGGTGTCCGTGGTGGTCCCGTAGCCCAGGACGAGGACGAACGGGTCGCAGTCGATGTCGAACATCACCGCCTTGGCGTCGGTCGGCGCGCCCCGGACGTCGTAGACCGTGGCCTGGACCTGGCTCTCCTGGTTGTCGAGCTCGATCGTCGTCTCCCCAGACTCCTCCAGGGTGACACCGTACCGCTTCTCGATCTGTTCGATGGCAGCCGGGACGGCGCGGGAACGCTCGTCCACGAACGGGACGTCGTTCATGGTCGCCACGGTGACGCCGGCGAACCCGTCGTTGGTCGAGTAACTGATCGTCTCCAGCTCGCCGAGCCCGTAGGCGATCCCTTGCGAGACCCGGTCATCCTCGGACCAGGACGGGGGAAGGTCGTTGGCCGGAACGAAGGCAGGGTCGACGCCGCCCAAGCCCAGGCAGCCGGTCGTCGAGAGCAGAAGGCCCAGCAGGACGGGCCACCATCGTCTATCCATCGATCCATCGGAGACCATCGCCCGTCTTGACCCTTGGGGTGACGCCCTGGTCACCCGAAACCTCTTTCCGGGGGTCACCGGTGCTGGACCCCGTGACCGACGCCTTCCTGCGGGACCCCGAGGTGATCACGCCCAGCCAAGCGCTGGAGCTCCAACCCGAGCACAGCGACCAGATCGGCCCAGGAGACGCCCCGGAGACCGTCGTCCTCGTCCACGCCCAGGGTCTGTTCGACCTCGTGGCTGAGACGCTGGAGGCCGAGCCCTCGGGTCTGTGGGTCGGACCCGCCGAGCTCCACATCGCCGAAGCGTTCGGCGGGGCCGGCCTGTGCCACCCAGGCGCCGGTGGGGCTTCGGCTGCCCTCGTCGCCGAGAAGCTGATCGCCGCCGGCGCCCACCGCCTCTTCTCCTTGGGCTTCGCCACCGCCCTCGAGCCCAACGCCGAGGCCGGAGAGGTGTGCCTGATCGACGGGGCGATCCCTCAAGACGGGGTCACCAGCCACTACGCCGCGCCCGGCTACACGCCCACCCCAGACGCAGGGCTCACCAAGACCCTGCGCGAGGGCCTCGAGTGGGGCCGCCAGGGGCCCGTCTGGACGACCGCTGCACCGTACCGGCAGACCCACGACACCGTCGACCGGATGCGGGAGGAGGGGGTCCTGGCTGTCGACATGGAGACCGCGCCGGTGCTCACCGTGGCCGCCTACCGGCAGGTCCCAGCCGCAGCGCTGCTCGTGACCGCTGATGCCATCCGCGACCACGAGCACGTCCCCAACCAGCCTGGGATGGCCGACGAGGCGGTCAAGACCGCCGTCCGTGGCCTCGTGGCCGTCCTGAAGGGCCTACGCAACCTCTCCCGTGGGCAGGAGACCTCCGGCTAGTTTCGACCAGCGCGTCGAAACCTTGACCTTGGCCGCGGATGCTGGCGGACCCGATGTCCGCAGGCAAGCGATCGCTCGGGCTCGTCCTCCTGCTCAGCGTGATCACGATGCTGGCCGGGTGCTCGAACCCGGTCGGCGGGCCGCTGGCCGAGGAGAGCGGGACCGCGCAGGTCGAACCGGGCGACGCTCGCACGTTCGGCCTCGAGGCCCAAGGCGCGATCCGGTTCGAGTACCAGGCCGCTGTGGCTCAGGGCCCCGACATCGATGTGTTCATCCTGGACGATCAGAACTACCAGCGGTACCAGAGCGGGGAGGACTTCACCTACTTCGAGTGCTCGAGCCTCGGCACTGGATCGGCCTCGGGGACGTGCGAGCTGCCCGCGGGCACCTACCACATGGTCTTGGACAACACGGAGCGCGGCGAGGCCTCGCCGGCCACGGTTAGCACCGGCAGCCAGACCGCCAGCGTGGACTACGAGTTCACCGCGACGGCGGCGTAGCCCGGCTCGGACGCAGATCCCGTAAGGCCTACGAGACACCCCGGCCGACGACCGGCCCGGCCACGGCCCGGCCCGACAAGCGCGCTGGGCGCTCTAACCCGGCATCGGGTCCCTCGCGGGGGTCCATGTCAAAGCCTCCCTGGCACCCAGTCCAGTTAAATACCACCTCTTCTATGGCCGGCCAACCCACCCCGGGGTATCACCGCTGACTCCCCTGGGTGACACGACTGATCGGTGGCTTCACATGGTGATGGAGATCAACGAGACGGTAGGCGCGTTGGTCGCGCTCGTCGCGGGACTGATCGCGCTCGGCTACGCCTTCTTGCTGGTCCGCCGCATCCTCGGCATGGATGCCGGATCCGGGGAGATGAAGGAGCTATCCAAGGCGACCCAAGAGGGTGCCATGGCGTACCTGAACAGGCAGTACAAGGCGATCGCCGTCTTCGTGGTGATCGTGGCTCTGGCCTTCCTTGGTGCAGGGTTCGTCACGGAGAACATCTCGCCGTGGACCTCCATCGCGTTCATCACCGGCGCGGCGGCCTCTGCCTGCGCTGGCTACATCGGCATGTACACGGCCACCCGCGCCAACGTCCGCACCGCCCAGGGCGCCACGTCGTCCATGGGTCGCGGTCTCCGCGTCGCCTTCTCCTCCGGGGCTGTGATGGGCCTGTCTGTCGTCGGGCTGGGCCTGATCGGCCTCTCGGTCACCTACCTCTGGCTCAACTACTACGTCGCTGGCCTCGGCCTGGACCTCCAGGGCGCCTTCAAGCAGAACCTGGATATCCTGGCCGGCTTCGGGTTCGGTGCCTCCAGCATCGCCCTGTTCGCCCGTGTGGGTGGCGGCATCTACACCAAGGCCGCCGACGTCGGTGCCGACCTCGTCGGCAAGGTCGAGGCGGGGATCCCCGAGGATGACCCCCGCAACCCGGCGGTCATCGCCGACAACGTCGGGGACAACGTCGGCGACGTCGCCGGCATGGGTGCCGACCTCTACGAGTCCTACGTCAACAGCATCATCGCCAGCGCCGTGCTGGGCCTGACCACGGCCGTCGTGGCCGTCAACGAAGGCGCCTTCGACGCCAGCCTATCCACCCTGGCGCCCTGGGTCACCATCCCGCTGATCCTGGCGGGCCTGGGCGTCCTGGCCAGCATCGTCGGGACGCTGTTCGTCCGTACCGGCGACGAGGTCTCCAGCCACCAGGTCCACAAGGCATTCAACCGCGGCTTGGCTGTCGCCAGCATCGGTGTGGCTCTCCTCGGTTTCGCCGCCGTCCACTACCTGCTCGGTTCAGGCAACTACGGTGTCTTCTACGCCCTGGTCATCGGCCTGATCGGCGGCGTGCTCATCGGGCTCTTCACGCAGTACTACACCGACTACGAGAAGAAGCCCACCCAGAAGATCGCCGCCCAAAGCGAGTCCGGGTCGGCCACCAACATCATCGCCGGCCTGGCCGTCGGCATGGAGTCCACCGTGGCCCCCATCCTGATCGTCGCGGCAGCCATCGTGGGCTCGTTCTACGTCGGCCAGAACTTCACCGTCGGCACCTCCGGCGGCCTCTTCGGGATCGCCATCGCCGCCGTCGGTATGCTCTCCACGCTCGGGATGAGCTTGGCCGTCGACGCCTACGGTCCGGTGGCCGACAACGCTGGTGGCATCGCGGAGATGGCTGGCTTGGGCGAGGAGGTCCGAGAGCGCACCGACACGCTGGATGCGGTCGGTAACTCCACGGCCGCCATCGGCAAGGGGTTCGCGATCGGGTCGGCCGCCTTGACCGCGCTGGCCCTCCTCTCGGCCTACGTGACCAGCGTCGAGGGGCTCAGCGGCACGGAACTGGCCATCAACCTCACCGACCCCCTGGTCCTCGTCGGCCTCTTCATCGGGGCCATGCTGCCCTTCCTGGTCACGGCCATCACCATGCAGGCCGTCGGCCGTGCAGCCGGCGAGATGGTCCAGGAGGTCCGTCGCCAGTTCAAGGAGATGCCCGGCATCCTCGAGGGCGAGACCCGCCCGGACTACAAGAGCTGCATCGACATCTCCACCAAGGCCGCCCTGCGGGAGATGGTGCTACCCAGCATCATCGCGGTCGCCGCACCCATCGTGGTCGGCATCCTCCTCCCGCCCGAGGCCCTCGGCGGCTTGCTCGCCGGCGCCGTGGCCAGCGGTTTCCTGCTGGCCGTGTTCCTGGCCAACGCTGGCGGTGCTTGGGATAACGCCAAGAAGTACATCGAGCTCGGCCACCACGGCGGCAAGGGCTCGGACGCTCACCACGCCGGCGTCGTGGGTGACACCGTCGGCGATCCGTGCAAGGATACCAGCGGCCCGTCCCTCAACATCCTTATCAAGCTGATGAGCGTGGTGGCTCTCGTGTTCGCTCCGCTGTTCGTCGAGATCACCATCCTCTCGGGGCTCTGACCATGTACTGGCTCACCGAGGTCGAGGACACGGTTCGCATCCCGCCCGAGAAGCTCTCCGACGACCCGGACGAGGTCGTCAAGGAGCTCGTGTGGCAGACGTTCGAGGGTCGCCTCTCCAAGGAGCGCGGCTTCCTGGTCCTGGCCACGGCCGTCGAACGCCAAGGCCCTGGCCGCGTCATCCACGGTGACGGCGGGATCTACCAGCGCGTCAAGTTCAAGGCGCTGACCTTCAAGCCGGAGGTCGGCGAGGTCGTCGAAGGCTCGGTCTGCGAGGTCGCCGAGTTCGGGGCGTTCATCCGCTTCGGCCCCCTGGATGGCCTGCTCCACATGAGCCAGATCATGAACGATTACCTCAACGTCGACCTGGGCAACCAGCGCCTGGTCGGCAAGGAGACCCAGCGCGCCCTGGCCCTGGGCGATCTGGTCCGGGCCCGGCTCGTCACGGTCTCCCTCAACGAGGTCTCCCCGCGTGAGAGCCGCATCGGGCTCACCATGCGGCAGCCCGGTCTGGGCAAGTTCGACTGGCTCGAGGACGCCCGCGACGCCGATCGAGGCCAGACCAAGGAGGCCAGCTGATGGGCAACGAGAGGGCCTGCCGGGCCTGCCACGGCATCACGACCGCCGACGAGTGCCCGCACTGCCACGGTGACGACCTGTCCGGGGATTACCTGGGCTATGTCATCGTCCTGGACGTCGAGCACTCCTGGATCGCCGCCAAGATGGGGATCGACGAGCCCGGCAAGTACGCTCTCAAGGTGCGCTGAATGTACGTCCTCCCCGACGGCCTCCGGGACGAGCTCAAGAAGCCGCTCGGTCCCGTGGTCCAAGGGGAGTATCGCCAACACCTCGGCGACGGCCCCCTTGCCACGGTCGGGGACGTCGTCACCCAGTCCGCCCTCGATCAGGGCCTGGAACCCAAGGTCATGGTCGTCGACGGCATCACCCAACGCACAGAGGAGCACCCGGGCATCGAGACCGACCTGCCCGTCACCCGTTTCACTGTCACCAACCCCGCAGCGCGGATCACCACGGCCCTCTGGCATGCCATCGCGCAAGCCTACGCGGCCCACGAACACGCGCTGATCGAGGTGGACGGCGAGGAGGATCTTGCCACCTTGCCGGCCATCGTCCACGCCCCTCCCGGCGCTCAGGTCATCTACGGCCAGCCGGACGAGGGAGCCGTGATCGTCACGGTCGATCAGACCACTCGACGGCGAGCGCTCCAACTGCTCGCTAACATGGAGGTCGTCTGATATGCAGATCGAGATCAAAACACAACGCGAGAACCCGACCCTGGCCCGCCAGGAGGTCGAGTTCGTCCTGCACCACCCGGGCGAACCGACCCCGAAGCGGTCCCAGGTCCAAGAGCTAGTGGCCTCCAAGGCTGGAGGCCAAGCGAGCAACGTCATCGTCGACAGCATGAAGAGCGAGTTCGGTCGAGGGACGACCAAGGGCTACGCCAAGGTCTACGAGACCAAGGAGGCCGCCCTTGAGGTCGAACCCGAGCACCTGCTCGTCCGCAACGGCCTCGTGGAGGCGGCCTGACATGGCCAACAAGCGAGAGCTCTACG
>CAYXGD010000125.1:0-6221 GCA_964464425.1 uncultured Thermoplasmatales archaeon | reverse complement strand
CAGGCCGCCGAGCTGCTGGCCCAGCACGCTCCCCAGGCCGCCACCGGTCCCGCCGAGCCAGGGACCGGCGAAGGGTCAGGCCCGGAGCCGGCCACCGCCTCGCCCGAGAGCGGCGACGACGGCCCCTCGCCCATCCGGGTCCACGGCCTGACAGCCACGCCGGCCCCGGTCGGCGACCGGCTGCCCGAGGGCACCACCGTCCTGCCCGACGACCGGCTCAGCGACGGCCTGCGGCGCGCCTTGGACGCCGCGGGCGCCCGCCTCGTCGACGAACGGGGAACCGATGGCCAGGCCGCCGATCTGGCCGTGCTCGTGCTTGCCCCGACCGAGGATCGCGACGCCGTCGTCGACGACCTCTCCGACCTGCTCACCGACCTCCAGGCCCTGCCCGAGACCACCCGCGCGGTCGTCCTGGCCCCGGCCGACCATCCGGCCGCCACGGGCATCGGTCCCCTGTGCGCCACCCTGCGCGAGGAGCAGCGCTCCGCTCGGGCCATCCTGGTCGAGCCCCGGACGCCGGCCGACCGCGTCGCCGACGAGGTCCTCGCCGAGCTCGACGTCACCGTCCGGCTCGGCTCGACGACCCGGAGGACCCCGGCCACGGTGCCCGGGCCGGAGCCCACGCCGCTGAGCCTCGACCCCGGCACGGTGGTCCTGGCCCCCGGCGGCCTGGGCGCCGCCGTGCACCCCTGCCTTGCAGCCCTGGCCCAGGAGCACGACGTCCGCCTGGCCATCCTGGGCCGCAGCCCGGCCGAGGATCCCGGCGTGGACCCCGACGACGAGGACGCCGTCGCTGACCTGCGCCAGCGCCTGCTGGACGAGGCCCGCGGTCAGGCCCAGGTCACCCCGGCCGAGATCGAGGCCAAGGTCCAGGCCACCGTCAAGCAAGCCCGGCGCGCCCGAGCCCTGGACGAGCTCAAGGAGCACGCCGAGGTGCTCTACGAACGCGTCGACGCGACCGACGTCCAAGCCCTCCAGGCCGCCGTGGACAAGATCGCCAGGATCTGGGACGTCCCGGGGATGGTCGTCCACGGCACGGGCCTGGACCGCTCCCGCGGGTTCACCAAGAAGGCCCCGGACGAGATGCGCCAGGTCCTGGCCGCCAAGCTCGTCCCCGCCCTCGAGCTGACCGCCCAGCTGCCTGAGGCCCACCACGTCGCCTTCGGGAGCGTGGCCGGCGTCCACGGCAACCCCGGCCAGGCCGACTACGCCCTGGCCAACGGGTGCCTGACCCGGCTCATGGAGGCCGTCTCCGGCACCGTGATCCACTGGACGGCCTGGGATGCCGCCGGCGGCATGGCCGACGACGAGAGCGTGCGCACCATGCTCGAGGCGCGCGAGGTCACCTACCTCGATGTCGACGACGGGGCCAGGCTGTTCCTCGATCATGCCGGCCGACCCGGTGCGTTCGTCGTCAGCGACCGGCCCCCGGAGGCCCCGCAAGCACCCCGCAGGGCCGAGGAGGACGGCACCCCCGTGGCCGCCTACATCGAGCTGACCGGCGAGGAAACGTTCCTTGTCGACCACCAGGTCGGCGACCGGCCGCTGTTCCCCGGCGTGCGTCACCTCCAAGCCATGGTCGAGGCCGCCGCGTCCCGGCCCGAGGCCGCGCGACCGGCTGGCCTGTCGACCATCCGCTTCGCCAAGCCCCTCTACGTGACCGAGCCGACGACCGTCCAGGTGACCATCCAGGACGGCCAAGCGGCCACGGTCTGCCAGGGTACCGAGCGCGCCACCGCACGCCTGGATCCCGGCCCGGGCACCAAGCCGGTCGAGCCGGCCGCCGACGACGAGCTGGCCGACGCCCAGCGCTGGGACCAAGCGACCATCTACGCCGAGCTGTTCCACGGGCCCAGCTTCCAACCGCTCATCGAGGCCCACGCGGCTGACGCGGTGGCCACCGCGACGGCCGACCTGGCCTGCGGCGGGGCAGCCCCCTGGGCCATGGCGCTCGAGGCAGCCATGCAGACCGCCGGGCTGTCCGAGGCTGCCCGCGACCGCAGCGCGCTCCCCATCGGTCTCGAGAGCCTGGAGATCGGTCCCGACCCCACCGACGGCCGCGCCCGGATCACCGTGCGCCGCACCGGGACCGACGCGCTCGGGTCGACGTGGGACGCCGAGGTGCACGTCGGTGAGACCCTGGTGGTGGCCGCCCGGGCCATCCGGCTCCAGCGCGTGGCCGCGATCCCGCGCCTGCTCGATGGCCTGGCCGAGCTCGACCTACCCGAGGGCCTGCGCCTGGCCACCCAGCCGGTGGCCCCGTTCGAACCCCGGGACCCGCGGGCCAAGCAGGAAGCCGAGCACGGCGCCGGCCAGGCCGCCGCCGAGGACGCCCTGCAGCAGGTCCACGGCCGACCGGTGGGGGTGCAACGGACCGACGAAGGCCAGCCGGTCCCCATCGATGCGCCCGGCGGCGTGAGCATCACCCACGGCCACGGCCTCGCCCTGGCCACGGCCGACCCCGAGCGGTCGGTAGGCGTCGACATCGAGGCCATCGAGGGACGGGATGCGGCCTGGTTCGAGCAGACGTTCACCGCCGAGGAGCAGGACCTCCTGGCCGGGACCTGCCTGGACGCGGCCACCGGCGGCACGGTCGGTTGGACCCTGAAGGAGGCCGCGGCCAAGGCCATCGGGACCGGGCTCACGGTCCCCTTCGAGGCCCTGACCATCGCGGAGGCCGGTGATGGGACCGCCCGCCTGGACACGCCCGAGGGCGCCGTCGAAGCCCGGTGGACCACCGTCGAGGGCCTGGCCGTCGCCGTCGCCTGGCCCGTGGCCTGACCCGGGCAGGCAGCGGTACCGAACCCCTTCGGTTCGACCCTGCAACCAGGCTGTTGCAGCGGAGAACACCTTATCAGCGGGGCCCCCGCCTCTCAGGCCGGAGGCTCGCGGCGACCAACGGGGCGCGTCGGAGATCTGGCCGATCTTCCTACCGAACGCGTACCTTCCGCGACCGCCTCTCCGGGTCGGGTGCCTCCCCCCGGCCCGGTACCTTCCCTTCTCAGCATCGGAGATGACAGACCTACCGCATCGACCCCGTGCCACCTGCGCTTGGCCCGCGGTCGTCAGGCCGAGCGAGAGATCGAAGGGTGCCCCGGATGACCCCGGTCGGTTCACGCTGGCATCCAAGCAGCTCTTAACCCGTCGACGAGGAGCCCGTGCCATGACCGGGATCAAGCGGATCCGGCTCCACGGTCCCTGGAGCTCGCCGACACGGGCACTGGGGGACGAGGAGGAGGACGAGGAGACCGCCGAGAGCTGACCGCCCGAGCCGGTGGCGTGCCTCCTTGGACCGGGGGGACGCTCGACGCCTCCTTGGCCCCGGTAGCCCGGGGCCTCCCGTCCGATCATCGGGAAGGGAAGGCTTTTTGAACCGGTAAACAGTTGTTTAGTGGTCGCGCCAGGTCGTGCCATGAGGTAAGATGGCACGGTCAGCGCGGTCGGTCGCCGCTCGGAAGGAAGCGGCGCGGAGGCGAGCCCATGGACAAGCAGGGAACAGCGTCCCATCGCATCAGCGTCAGCGTTCTGCTCACAGCCATCCTGATCCTCGGGTCCATCCCGGTGGTCCAGGCCAACCACTTCTCGGTCGGCACCTACGACGCCGCCGGCATCCAGCCGACCGAGGGGCCGGGGGATGCCAGCATCCCGGCCGATGGTGATCTCTACGAGAGAGGCATCAGCCTCCAGGATCAGAGCACCGGCAAGCCCTGTGCTTCGTACTCCGGGTCCCTGGCCAACGCCACCACCGAGGCGCAGGCCTCCACCCAGGCCGACCCGTTCTGCGGGCAGCTGGTGTACAACAAGGACACAGCGTTCAACCGTACCAGTCCCGTGGATCAGGACTACCCGCTCGAGGCGCTCGAGCTCGAGTTCGACACCGTCATGATGAGCTTCGTGGGGGTCGGCCTAGGGTGGTGCCCGGCCTTCTGGTGCTTCCCGGCGACCGCTGACGCGTTCCAGGACGCGGCGGCCACCACCGGGCTCACCGACGACGCGTCAGCCTACCACCGCAAGGCAGGATCGCCCACCGAGAACCAGGGCTACGGGCCCAACATGGGCTACCCCAACGCCTACATGGTCGCCCATAGCAGCTCCGGGGCCTTCGAGGGCAACGGGTGGACCGGTCCGAACGCGGAGCGCAGCTTCCTGGCCTTCCTCTCCTCGCCCACCGACGACAGCATCGACGACAGCGAGCTCTCCCTGCTCGTCGCCGAGCTCAAGGGTCAGGGGAAGCTCCCGGCCACCGCCCAGGATAGCATCTGTGCGTTCACGCCGGATGCCTCGGTCTCGATCAGCGCAGGATCGGAGAGCTTCTGCGAGATCACCTTCACCTACTACTCAGACGAGAACGAGCCCGACCCCGCGTTCGACGACTACGAGAGCTACTGCTCGAGCCCCACGTACCTGTGCGGCGCCAACCAACCCGGCTGGTACGCCAACCTCGTGATGCTGCCGCGGCCCGCCTGCCGGTACGATTGCCCCATCGAGCCGGTCAACCAGCAGATCAACGCGTTGGGGCTGCCCGGCCCGACCAGCGACGCCGACCAGGCCTCGCAGAGCACCAACGACTACGACGTCTGGCACTTCGTCGTCGCACCCACCGCCAGCCCCTGCCAGGGGGCCGCCGAGCCCGGCTTCGCGATCGAGCCCACCGACGTCGGCTCCAGCGCGACCGCGCCCTACCTGGCCCACGACCTCGATATCTACACGCCGATCGGTTCAGCCGCCGGGCTCGAGAGCTTGGGCAGCACCGACGTCTGGCAGGAGCAGGTGGTCAACAGGCTCCAGAACGACGGTGTGAGCGCCGTGACCGACACCCTCCCTGACCTGCCGCCGCAGGTCGAGGACGTGGTCACCACGGCCAACGACGCCAGCTACGTCGTCCTCAAGGACGACCTTCAGGAGCCCAACGCGCCGGGCGACACCAGCCAGGCGACCCGGGACCTGCCGGCTGGCGACAACACCGAGGAGCTCACGCGCACCCTGGCCACCGACGACTGCAGCGTCTTCTCCCCCGACGAGACCCTGGCCGATCCGTGGGTCAACTACATGGACACCACGCTCCAGTACGACTACGCTGAGCTGGTCTACTGGTTCCCACCCCACGTCGACACGACGGCCACCAAGAGCCAGGACGCCAGCAACACGGGCACGACCGGCTTCTACCGGTCCTCGGGCCACATCGGCATGGTGACCGACAAGGACGACGACGGGGAGTACGCGTGGGCCAGCGGCGAGACAGCCAACAAGGGGGAGACGATCAACAGCGTCGGTGCCTACCCCCTCTGGATGGACATGCAAGCCGAGAAGGACAGCGCCACGGGTGACTGGCGACCCATCCAGGGTGGCGGGTGCAGCATGGGCTTCGACAACACCCGGCTGACCGACGCGATGGTGGAGGCCGGCTACGGTGTCCACACCGGCGTCATCAAGGTGATCTACCTGCAGGAGCCGGCCGTCCTGGTCGACCTCCTCTCCGGCAACCAGCAGGTCTACCCCGCAGGGGAGACGGCCTTCGTGTTCATGAACCAGGCCTTCAGCGCGATGTACCAGGATGGGGACCTGCCGACCCAGCAGCTGGTCGCCGCGGCGCTCTCCAAGGCAGGTCTCGAGCCTAGCCTGGCCGACAAGCCCGCCCAGCAGGGCGGCTACAACCTCGAGATGCCGGGCCAGGCGGCCGGCTTCGCGTCGGACTTCCAGGACCAGTGCCGCGCCGAGACCGGGGAGATCTCGCTGCGATGGGCCTTCTCCCACGACTGCACGCTCGGCTGCGACGGGGATGTGATCGTCACCGCCTACCACGCCGAGCTCACACGGGCCGACGGCTCGCTGGGTGGTGGCGCGATCCCGGTGTTCGACCCGGACAGCGACGGCACCGGGTTCGACTTCCACGCGCTGGACGCCAACGACGACGGGATCATGGAGATCTACGACGTCGACCCGTTCACCGGCGACCCCGAAGACGGGTCCGGGCCGGGCCAGAGCCCGCCATCCGACGACTAGGCACACCTGGCCGCGGCGCAGCGATCCCCTGCGCCGCCCCCTCTCCTCCTCTCCCCTCCCCCTCTCTCCCTCTCTTGCGCCGCCTCCTCTGTTCTCTCTGCTCTCTCTGCGTTCCCTATCTCCCCTGTCTTCCACGTCCCCTCGATCCCTCTCCCTCCCCTTCGCTTGCCCCTAGGCCCACCCGTCACCCAGGAGCCCACCGACCATGCCCAGCAGGA
>CAYXGD010000124.1:0-6246 GCA_964464425.1 uncultured Thermoplasmatales archaeon | reverse complement strand
ACGAGCTCTCCAGCGTCCGGGTCTACGCCAACAACCACTTCGCCGGGTTCGGCCCGGCCACGGTCAACGCCTTCCTGCGGCTGGCTGGCCGGGAACCGAGGCGGTGGGAGGGCGCCGGCGGTGGCACCCTCCAGAAGGGCCTGGACGACTTCGGCGTGTGACCGCTAGACCGTCTCGGTCTCGCAGCTACCGCTACCAGCGTGGTCGGCAGCCGCGTCCCACGTGTACGAGCTGTGGATGAGGCTGGTCACGCAGCTCGTGTACGTGCCGCTGCCGGCCTTGTGCCATCGGAACTCGATGAAGCCACTGGCGTCCGTGGTGCCGCTGCCGGTGGCGCACGCGTTGGAGCTGCTGCAGACCTCGACGTCGACCGTCGCGCCACTGACAGGGGTCTCGCCGTTGTCGTAGACCCAGACGTCGATGAAGAGGTGCGGACCCTTGGTGTAGTGGTCGACGTCGTGCACGTGCATCGTCCCGCTGGGCGGGGTCGACCCGTCGCTGACGCTCACCGTCTGGCTGTCGGTGCCGGTGGCGCCGCCGTCGTCGGTGACGGTCAGGGTCACCGTGTGGTCGCCGCTGCTGGCGTAAGTGTGGCTGGCCGTGGATCCGGTGGCGGTGGTGCCGTCACCGAAGTCCCAAGCGTACGAGGCGATCGACCCGTCGCTGTCCGAGCTGCCGGTGCCGTCGAAGGTGCAGGCCAGGTCCGTGCAACTGTACGTGAAGGTGGCCGTGGGCGGGCTGTTGGTCGGGGTCCCGCTCCCGGCGCCGAGCAGAGCCCCGGTGTTCAGGCGGCCCGCGCCCTGCCGGTGATCGGGGATCGAGAGCTTATCCGCGCTGCTCTTCAACGCACCTTCGACCGTGGCGAAGCTCGCGCCAGGGTTCTCGGCGAGGTAGAGGGCAGCGGCCCCGCTGACGTGGGGCGTGCTCATCGAGGTGCCGGACATGTACTGGTAGCCGCCGCCACCGTCGACGCTGAGGATGCTCGCACCCGGCGCGGCCAGGTCGACCTCGGGGCCCTGGCTGGAGAAGCTGCAGGACAGGTCGCTGGCATCGGTGCACGCCACGATGATCGTCTTGTCGGGCCGGGACTTCCAGGGCTCGTTGACGCAGTCCTCGCACCGGCCGTCGTTGCCGGCGGCGGCCACGTGGATGGTGCCCTTGCTGTGGGCGTAGTCGATGGCGTCGTTGATCGTCGTCGAGCCCCCGCCGCCCCAGCTGTTGCTGGAGACGTGGGCACCCTGGTCAGCGGCGTCCTTCATGGCCTTGGCGATCTGGCTGGTGGTGGCGGCCACGCAGCCCCAGAAGGGGTTGCCGCTCTCGCCGTGGAAGATCTTCTGCGGCAGGATCGTGTGCTGGCTCATGCCGGCGATGCCGATCCCGTTGTTGGTCGTGGCCCCGGCTGTGCCGGCGGTGTGGCTGCCGTGGTAGGCGCACGCCTTGCCGGTGTCCTCCGGATCGTTGTCCCCGTTGACGTAGTCGTACCCCTGGAGGATCCGGCTAGCATCGAAGTCCTCGTGGTTCCGGTTGATGCCCGAGTCGATCATGGCCACGATGACCGAGGTCGAGCCCAGGGTCACGTCCCAGGCGCTCCCGGTGTTCGTGATCTTGGTGCCGTAGTGGCCAGCGTCCCCGTAGAGCGCGTCGTTGGGCGTGAGGGTCAGATGCCAGTCCCGATGGTCGGCCTCGAGGTACTGGGCCCGCTGATCCTGCTTCACACGGCGCTCGAAGGCGGCCGGGTTGTGGGTCTCGACGACGAAGAACGACAGGTCCTCATCGACGTCGGTCACCTGGCCGCCCTGGTACCGGGCACGATCTGCCGGCATCTCGTGGAAGCCGACGATGAACGCTGCGCTCTCGCCGTCGTCGCTGTGCCCGGCCAGCCCGGACGGTGCGACCCCTAGGCCGATGACCGACAAGAGAGCGATGATGACGACTGTTCGACTGCCCATGGGGACCCCCTCCAGCATACCTCCCCGGGGATGGTGCTTAGACGTTGCGCCTCCACGCTCTCCCGGGTAGACCGAGGCCTAGCAGGTCAGGGTCGGGGACGACCCCCCCGGCGATACGGCAAGCTGGCTGGGCTCGGTGAAGATAGAAGGAGAGGGTGGGGGGAGGCCCCCCCAGATCGGTCGTGGCTCGGCGCCTAGACCGTCTCGGTCTCGCAGCTGCCGCTGCCGGCGTGGTCGGCTGCGCTGTCCCACGTCAGCGTGTCGTGGGTCAGGTCGGTGACACAGCTGGTGTACGTGCCGGAGCCAGCCTGTCGCCATCGGAAATCGACGAAGCCACTGGAGTCCGTGGTACCGCTGCCGGTGGCGCACGTGTTGCTGCTGTCGCAGACCTCGAGGGAGACCGAGGCACCGCTGACAGGGTTCTCGCTGCTGTCGTAGACCCAGACGTCGATGTAGAGGTGCGGACCCTTCGTGTAGTGGTCGATGTCGTGCACGTGCATCGTGTCGCCGCCACCGCTGCTGCCGTCGCTGACGCTGACGGTCTGGGTGTCGGTGTCGGTCGCACCAGCGTCGTCGGTGACGGTCAGGGTCACCGTGTAGTCGCCACCGGACGCGTACGTGTGCGTCACGGTGGATCCGGTGGCGGTGTTGCCATCGCCGAAGTCCCACTCGTAGCTGGTGATCGACCCGTCACTGTCCGAGCTGCCGGTGCCATCGAAGTCGCAGGTCAGGTCCGTGCAGCTGTACGTGAACGACGCGGTCGGGGCGCTGTTGGAGCCACCACCGCTGCCACCGACGAACGCGCCGGTGTTCAGCCGGCCGTCGCCCTGGCGCTCGGCCGAGAGGCCGAGGTCGTCGGCGCTGGAGCCAAGCGCACCCTCGATCGTGCTGAAGCTGGCATCACCGTTCGCGGCGATGTAGAGCCCGATCGCACCGCTGACGTGGGGCGTGCTCATCGAGGTGCCCGACATGGACTGGTAGCCGCTGGTCGTGCCACCGTCGACGCTGAGGATGTTGTTCCCCGGCGCGATGATGTCGACCTCAGGACCCTGGCTGCTGAACGAGCAGAAGGTGTCCGAGCTGGTCGAGCAGGAGACGATGACGACCTCGTTGGGGTTGCTGGCCCAGGGCTCGCCGACGCAGTCGGTGCAGCTGCCGTCGTTGCCGGCAGCGGCGACGTGGATGGTACCCTTGCTGTGGGCGTACTGGATCGCGTCGTTCAGCGTCGTCGATCCCCCACCGCCCCACGAGTTGGAGCTGATGTGGGCGCCCTTGTCACCGAGGTCCATGAGCGCGTTCGCGATCTCGCTGGTGGACGCGCCGCCACAGCCGAAGAACCCGCTGTCGAAGATCTTGTGCATGATGATGCTCGACTGGCTCATCCCGGCCACGCCGACGCCGTTGTCGGTGGTGGCCGCGGCGGTGCCGGCGGTGTGGCTGCCGTGGTAGCTGCAGCCGCTGTGGTCCTCGGGTGTGCTGTCGCCGTTGATGTAATCGTACCCGCTGACGCGGCTGTCGACGAAGTCCTCGTGACCCGTCGTGATCCCGGAGTCCAGCAGCCCGAGCTTCACGGAGGTCGAACCCAGCGTGACATCCCAGGCGCTCTCGGTGTTGGTGATTTGCGGCCCATACATGTCGCTGTACCGGGCGTCGTTGGGGACGTAGTTGAGGTGGTAGTCGTTGTGGTCCTCCTCCAGGTACTTGACACGCTGGTCCGTCTTCGTGCGGGCCTCGAACGTCGTCGGGTTGTCGGTCTCGACGACGAAGAAGTTGATCCGCTCGTCGACCATCGTAACGGGCTCGCCCTGGTACTGCTGTCGCTTGTCGGGAAGCTCGTGGAACCCGACGATGTAGGGCGTTCTCTCGTCCTCGCTTAGCGGATCCGCGTCCGCCAGGCCGACCCCTGCACCGATCGACGCAGGCACGGAAAGCCCGAGCGTGACGAACACGGTCGCCATCAGGATAACAGTCCTCTGTTGCAATGTCAACACTCCTATCGCTGGGCCGAGAGCGTGCTGCTCCCAACCAGCCTCCCTCCCATGGAAGGAAGCGACCATGCCACTGAGACCCCTGTTGAAGAGTCCCATGGGTGTGCAACCGGAACGTTGCGCGGGGTTGGCATGCTTCAACTTACCATGCCCTGGCGACGGCCGCCGCGGCGACGGCAGCGATCAAGGACGCCAGCGCCGAGGCGCCAGGGGCTGGCGACTGGGTGCCCTCCCCGACCGTGAACGACCACCGCGCCTCGCCCACGCCACCCCCGAGGTTGGGGACCTCGACGCTGACGAAGTAGGTCCGCTCCTCCAGGGGGCCAGGGACCTGGTAGCGGACGGTCGTGCCGTCCACCGTGAAGGCGCCGTTCTCGATCTCCTCCTTATCGAAGAACAACCGGATCCCGTCGGCACGGACCGGCGAGTCAGGGCTCTCGAACTCGGCCTCGACCACGACGTTGGCTCCGCGCGGTACCGTCGTGTTCGGCAGCGGCGAGATCGGTCGTACGGTGACCTCGGGCCGCTCGGGCTCGGGGCGGGTGGTCAGCTCGTAGGTCTCGCTGGTCGCCTCGTTGCCCGACCAGTCCCAGAACCGGATGTGGTAGGCGTACGTGGTGTCGGGATCGAGCCCTTGCGCGGGGAAGCGTTGCCACACGCCGGGCGCGTTCGTCGGGTAGGTGATGTTGCGGTCGGGCCCCTGGATCACCAGCTCAGCCAAGGCAGGCTCGGGGGTCGTCGTCTTGAGATCGAAGCTGAAGTGGGTCAGGTTGCGGATCTCGCCCACCTGGAACCGGGGCGGGCTGACATCTCGATGCAGGCTCAGGTTCAGCGTCCCCGGACCGGGCAGGCCGAGACGGTAGGTCCATGTCCCGTTGGCGCCGGTGAGGTTGTAGACCTTGGCCGGTTGGTCCACGTCGGCCGGGTCGCGGGTCCTGAGCTCGACGAAGTGCTTCCCGTCGAGCAACGGGACGATCTGCTCGCCCCGCTCCACGTCGAAGGCGCCGTCGATCCGGACTTCGGCCACATCGTAATCGTCTGCCACCTCGACCTCCCAGGCGTAGGCCTCCCCGGGGACCGCCTGGGTCTGGTCCACCCGGGCCTGGCCGTCGGTCACCGTGGCCTGGCCGTCTGGTCCGAGCTCGATGCCGACGTCGGTCTCGCCGGCAGCGGCAGCGGCCGGCACCAGCAGCAAGCAGCAAAGCGCAGCGATCGCGACGGGCCTCCCGAGGCGGACCATGGACGCGGCCGCACCCGCTTCCCCCGGGAAAACGTTGACGCCTGGGGAACCGGCCGGTTGCCCGGTGCTGGAAGCCTTCGACGCTCCCGGCTTCTCCCCCCTCCTGGTAGTGGCGGGCTAGACAAGGGTTTTAACAGCTACTCCGTTCCGTGGTAGACGATGCCGTTCCATCTCACCGAAGAGCAAGAGATGATCCGGCGCGTGGTCGAGGAGTTCGCGGAGAAGACCGTGGGCCCCGCCTCCCGGGAGGTCGACCGGGAACGACGCGCGCCCACCGAGGCCCTCAAGGGCATGAAAGGCCTGGGCCTGATGGGCATGCTCGCCTCGCCCGACTGGGGTGGGGCCGGCGCGGACACCGCCACGTACTGCATCGCCGTTCGCGAGCTGGCGCGCAAGTGCGCCTCGACCGCCGCGCTCATGGGCGTGACCAACGCCCTGGCCGTCCTACCTCTGGCAGAGCTCGGCACCGACGAGCAGAAGGACCGCTGGCTCCAACCGTTGGCCAGCGGCGAGAAGCTCGGCAGCTTCGCGCTCACCGAGCCCAACGCCGGGGCCGATCTCTCCAACCTCGACACCAAGCTCACCGAGCAGGACGACGACACGTGGCTCCTCAACGGCCACAAGGCCTGGATCCTGGCCGCACCGCTGGCCGACGTCCTCCTGGTCATGGCCCGGGCCGAGGAAGGGCCCACGCTGGTCACCGTGCCGCGGGATGCCGACGGCGTCGAGAGCGGACCGGCCGAGCGCCTGATGGGCCTGCACGGCACCCAGACCGGCCCGATCTACTTCCACGACGTGGAGGTCCCACGAGACGACGTCCTTGGCACCGTCGGGAACGGCATGGATGAGGTCGGCGAGGCTCTCCGGGTCTCGCGCCTGGCTGTGGCCTCCTGCGCTGTCGGCCTGATGGAAGCGGCCCTCGAGGACTCCATCGAGTTTGGCGAGCAGCGCGAGCAGTTCCGCCAGCCGATCAAGGAGTTCCAGGCCATCCAGGACCGGCTGGCCAAGATGCAAGTGGCCGCCGACACCGCCCGCTACATCACCCTAGCCGCCGCCGACAAGCGCGACC
>CAYXGD010000123.1:0-6311 GCA_964464425.1 uncultured Thermoplasmatales archaeon | reverse complement strand
CGGCCACGCTGACGTTGAAGAACGTCATCTCGTTCTCGGTGGCCAGCGCCTTGGCCAGCAGCGTCTTACCGCATCCAGGCGGCCCGTAGAGCATCACACCCCGGGGGGCCGAGAGCTTGGCGTGCTCGAAGAGCTCGGGCTCCTTGTACGGGAGCTCGACCACGTCGCGCAGCCGCTCGATGACCTCGTCGAGGCCACCGACGTCGCTGTAATCGACGCCGGGCTTCTCGCCCAGGAACATGTCCCGGATCTCGTTGGACGGGCGCAGCTCCAGGATCTCGTAGGTCGGGGGCAGGAGGCTGACCTCGTACCCGATCTTGACCTCGTCACCGAGCTCGGGATCCCAGGGGATGATCTTCTTCTCGAAACCGTCGCCCAGGGTGACCACGAGCTTGTCACCGATGATGTCCTGTATCTTGCCGACCAGACCCTCCTCGAACTGGGAGGAGGCCCCGATGATCGCGTAGGACTTGGGGTGGAGCCAGACGTACTGGCCCTGCCGGAGATCGCTCTTCTCCACCATGCCGGTGGTCACCTTGAGGATCTGGTTGCTGTGGGCCACGCTGACCTCGTGATCGGCAAGGTCGTCGCCGTGGATCCTCAGGACGTGACCGTAGAGAAGGGGGGGTTCCTTGATCTCCTCGAACTTCTCCTCGTAGGCGTCCACGCGAGCTTGGAGCTCGTGGACGACATCGTCGCGGTCCTGAAGCTCCCGCTCAGCCGCATCAAGCCGTGCTTGCTGATCCTCGAGCTTCTCGAGGGTCCGCTCGAGATCCTTGGTCTTCTCCTTGGAGAGGTCGTCCTCCTGGAGCATGCGCTTGACGGCGCGCTTGGCGGCCTCGAGCTCGTCGATGCCTTTGTCGATATCGCGGTTGTCCGGTACCATGGGAACCCCTGGTGGCGTGTCCGGCAGACGTACCTCGGTGAGGGACTGTCCGGTCTCAACGGGTTAAGGTTTGCGTTGTCGCCGCAACGGACCTGATCCCTTCCGGCGAGCCTACCTGGAATCGACGTTGCCCACCTATGTATTTAGTCATTGCCAGGAGGGTATCGTCCGATGCAACCTCGAACTTAGATGGGGGGTCAGCCTGCCGCTGGGCGACCGGAACGGGGAAGGTAAGAAAGGAGGCCGACCTTCGGGGCCCGATGGCCCGTGCGAGCAACCAGGAGCCCGCCCCGGCCCCACCCGATCCCTCGCGGGTCCCGGGGCCCATGCTCGAGCGGGCCGACCTGGGCCCTCGCTTGCTGGCAGCCGTCGGGTACGCCATCTTCCTGCTCCTGGTGATCGATCGGGTCGGCCACGGGCCGCTGCTCGCCCTCGATCGCCCCCTGCTCGAGCTGATCCCGCATGCCGGCCCGATCCACACCGTCTCGGCGCTGGTGACCCACCTGGGTGACCGGCTCGTCCTGGCGGCCATCACCTTGCTGGGTATCCTGATCCTCCTGCTGAGGCGCGAGTACCTCAGCGCGGGCCTGCTGGCCCTCGCCGAGGCCAGCGAGGTCGTCATCGTCCAAGGTCTCAAGCTCCTCTTCGCCCGGTCCCGTCCCCTGATCGCCGGACCCGACAGCGGCTTCGCGTTCCCTTCGGGCCACGCGACCGGTACGGCCATGGTCCTCATGCTCCTGGCGGTCCTCCTGTTCGAGCGGCGACGGAAGATCCGGCCGTGGGCCGAGGGGGTGGCCATCGGCCTGGCGCTGGTCGTCGGGCTAACCCGGCTGATCCTCGGGGAACACTGGCCGACCGACGTGGTCGCGGGGTGGGGCCTGGGCTGGGGGTTGGCTGGGACGTTCCTGCTCGTCAGGATGTTCCTACAGCGGAAGGAAGCGCTCCCGCACGTCTCCCCCGGCAACGAAGTAGCCCACAGCGTAAGCCTGAGCGTTCCCCAGGGGGTCGACGTCCACAACGAGGCCGGCGTCGCGCTCGATGTCGAAGACGTGGCGGAAAAGAGGCCATTCCCCCGTCTGGCGGATCCACTCCATGCCGAGGAGCGCGGATCCCTTGTCCAGCGGTTCGTAACAGGGGAGCACGCCTCTAGCTCGTGCAGGGGGCCTTATAACCATATTGGTGATGGTCGTTGAACGAAAGGGCGTTCTGGACGGCCGATGGCCGCTCGGATATCTGCCGAGCGGGCTGGCGCCGGGACCCACCCCACGGCACAGGTACCGACCGAGGGGGCTTTGGGGGTGGGGCGGTTACACGGACGTGCAGGGGTGATCCGGGCTGCGTGTGGTCTCGCTGACGCCGTCGAACACCGAGGTCGTCGCGTTCCTTGGCCACGTTGAGGACCTCGTCGGCATCGACGACTGGAGCGACTGGCCTCCCGAGATCGAGGAGGTCCCCAAGGTCGGCCCCGACCTCCAGATCGACATCGACGCCGTGGCTGAGCTGGAGCCCGACCTGATCCTGGCCAGCCTCTCGGTGCCGGGCCAGGACACGGTGGTGGACGGGCTCGAACAAGCCGACCTCCCGCACATCGTCCTGGCGCCCAAGACGTTGGACGAGGTCCTCGAGGACATCGGGCGGATCGGCCAGGCCATCGACGCCAAGGCCGAGGCCGACCGGCTCATCGATGCGATGGCCGGCGAACTCGACCGGCTCGACGACATCACCAGCGAGGTCCAAGCCGTCGGTGTCTACTGGGAGTGGTGGCCCAAACCCCCCATCGCCGCTGGTGGTCCCGGATGGATGACCGAGGTCATCGACCACGCCGGGGGGACCAACGTCCTGGCCGATGTCGAGGAGGAGAGCCCGAAGGTGACCCTCGAGCAGGTCGTCGAGGCCGCCCCCGATGTGATCGCGCTCTGCTGGCAGGGTTCCCTCCAGCCCGTCCAGAGCCCCGAGCGGTTCCTCAAGCGGGTCGGGTGGGAGAAGCTGGAGGCCGCCCAGCACGAGCGCATCCTCGAGATGCCCGAGGAGCTCTACGGTCGCCCGGGCCCGCGCCTGGTCGAAGGGATCCGCCACCTGGCCCTGCAGCTCCATCCGGAGCTCGAGGATGAGCTGGGCGAGGCCTACGCCTGGTTGCCCGACGAGATCCGCGAGACCTTGGGCGATGCGTTGGCCTGACGTCCGCTCGTTTTTTCCCATGGGCGTCCTTGGCACCCTCTGAGGCCCCTAGGATGAGCCGGATCGCGACGGGTGGCGGAGATGAGGGCGAGACCTCCCTGTTCGGGGGTCAGCGGGTCAGCAAGCACCACCCGGCGGTCGAGGCCTACGGGGCCGTCGACGAGCTGAACGCCGTCCTAGGCCTCGTGCGCGCCCAGGTGGACGACGATGCTGGAGCCTGGCTCGAGCGGGTCCAGACAGAGCTCTTCGCCATCGGGGCTGAGCTGGCAACGCCAGGAGGCGGCGCGACGCGGATCGGGGAGGAGCACGTGGCCCGCCTGGACGATGAACTCGACGCGCTCGAGGCCGAGCTTCCGCAGCTCAAGACGTTCGTCCTTCCCGGGGGCGGCGAGCTGGCCGCCCGCCTCCACCTCGCCAGGACGGTATGCCGACGCGCCGAGCGACGCACGATCGAGCTCCACGAGAGCAAGACCGGCCCGGTCCGCGACGAGGTTCGGGTCTACCTCAACCGGCTCTCCGATCTGCTCTTCCTGCACGCACGAGCCGCAGCCATCCAAGCTGGCGGCGAGATCAGCATGGACTTCTCGCCGTTCCAAGAGGACGGCTGACCTATCAGCGCTGACCCGGGGAGGGTCAGCCAGCCCTAGAACCCGTGCTCGCCGATCAGCGGGACGAAGGCACAGCCGCCTTTCCCCGACCGTTCGACCCCGTCGGGACCCTTGGTGATGACGTAGAGCTGCTGGTGGCCACGCTCCCCCACCGGGATCACGAGCCGGCCGCCCAGGCCTAGCTGGTCGACCAGAGGATCAGGGACCGACGGTGCGGCCGCGGAGACGATGATGACGTCGTAGGGGCCACCGTCCGGGTACCCTCGGCTGCCATCCCCGGCGACGAGCTCCACCCTGTCCTCCAGGGGCAGCCCTGCAAGGTTGGATCGGGCCATCTCCACGAGCTCGTCGCGGACCTCCATAGCGACCACGTGACCCTCCGGGCCCACCACGTAGGCCAGGAGGCCGGCCAACCAGCCGGAGCCCGCGCCTACCTCGAGGCATCGGTCGCCGGGCCTGGGCTCGGCCTGTTCCAGCAGGATCGCGACCATGTGCGGTGCCGAGATCGTCTGGTCCTGGGCGATCGGCAAGGGCGCATCACGCAACGAGCCCTCGATCTTGTCCCGGGTAGGTTCGGGTCCGATGAACCGCCAGCGAGGGAGGGCTTCCATCGCTTCACGGATCCTCGGGGAGACCAGGCGCCCCCCTTGCTCCAGACGGTCGAGCAGGGCGGTCCATCGACCCTGGAGCCCATCGTCACTTCCGCGTACTTTCACCACCCTCCCCCTACCCCCCTGCTTCCACTGCAGACCGCTGGACGCCTAGGGGCCTCAACCTGGAACAGGCCACGACCGCATCCATCTGGGGCATCCATCATCGGCGGCCACCGGTAGGCGGTTCAACCCTTCGCGGCCTAAAACCCCTTGTTCTCGCCGAGATGACCATGACCATGCTGGATGTTCCATCGGTTGGTAGCTCGAGACCCATCGTCCATCAGCCCCCACCAGGGGCATCGATCGATCTCCTGAGGTTGCAGCTTCGACCGCTCACCGGTTTCCGATGTCGATCTCTGCTTACTCACCTAGTGAACGGGAGAAACGGTGTGTTCCACTCTACTCGTACGGAGAAACGGACCCAGATAGTTACGGTAACTTGCTGTACTTGAACGGTTCGGTTTGGATCGACGCGGACCAGAACCCGTTCTGGACCTCCACCCCTGTGTTTCGAGGTGCAGTGGAAAGAAGGGGGTGGCGGGAGGGGTATCGCTCCCGCTCGGTCAAGGGAGATCGGAAGAGAAGAAGGAAGACGGGTCGCAGATCGCCCGACTTATCGGGCCGTCTGCATGATGATGACGTCACGGACCGCCTTGACGTTCTTGAAGGGGAAGATCAGGTAGCCCCGATCGTCCCGCTCGAACAGACGGGGGTCCACGTCGCCGGACGGCTCGATGAGCACGTTGGTCAGCTCACCGGTCGCCTTGCTCAGCTCGAGGTTGCGCAGACGGCCCAGCATGAGGCCATCGTCGCTCATCACGGTCTTCCCTTTGAGTTCGGTTGCAAGGAGCTTCATGATCCCATCCCTATGCCATCCATCAGACCGGGGCCTACTTACCCGTTACGTTTTCCGTCGGGCGATCGCCGATCAGAAGAAGTCCGTCAGGCTCCCCTGCCGGGTCGCTTGGTCGAGCCGCTTGTAGCGCTCGGTCGCCTTCGTGACCCGGTCCTCGGAGAACCCGAACTCCTGGACGAGGTAGTCGATGGCACCTTGTTGGTCCACAGGACCCCATGATAGGTCACCGATATCCTCCACGGCAGGGTCCAGGAAGATCTCGGCCACCGTCGTCATCTCCTCGATGTCCCCTCCCAAGGCCTCGGCCGCGGCGTCCAGCTCACCGTGCTCGCGGATCGCATCCAGGGCGGTCTTGGGGCCGACACCGTGGATGCCTTCGTTGTAGTCCGTGCCCATGAGCACGCCGACGGCCACGAGTTGCTCCCGGGTTATCTCCAGCGTCTCGAGCACCTGGTCGAGATGGAGGAGCTCGGGCTTGACCTCCACGTAGGCGTCCTTGCCTGGGACCTTGCGACGTTGCCGGACGCCCAGGTTGCGGATCAGGCGCGGCGTGCCGAAGAGCAACGAGTCGAAGTCCTGGCTGACCGACGCGAAGCCGTGCCCTTCCGCGATGGCCTTGGCGGCTTGGGCTTCGCCTTCGCTGGGCGCCTGGATCGTCGGGACACCGAGCAGGTCGAGCAGCTGGTCGGCCTGCTCGATCATCGTGGAGGACAGTCGGGAGCTCTGCATCGCCTTGGTCCGGGCCCGCTCCAGATCGCCCTCTTCGCGGGCCTGCTCGGCCTGCTCGGCGGCTTGCTCCCGGCGCTCCCGGCGCTCGTCCAGGGTGTCGGCCTTGCGTTCGTCGGGCTTGCCGTCCCAGATGAACACCGGCAGGATGCCCGCCTCGACCAGGTTGGCCGTCCGGTACATCAACCCGGCCAGGTGGCTGGTCACCCGGCCCTGGCGATCCTTGAGCGGGGTCCCATCCGGCTGCCGGATGATGGCCAGGAACTGGTAGAGCGCGTTGTTGCCATCGAAGAAGAGCACCTTGCCATCCAGCTCGCGCAGGGTGACCGCTTCGGCAGGGACCAGGGAGCCCAGGTCGACGCCCATGGGCCGGCAAACGGGCTCCAGGTCTTAGCCTTAGGGCT
>CAYXGD010000122.1:0-6320 GCA_964464425.1 uncultured Thermoplasmatales archaeon | reverse complement strand
GATCACCGGACGCCGAGCTTCTTGGCCTCGCGAGCGGTCTCGCGAAGCATCAGGATGTCGCCCTCTCGGATGGGGCCCATGGCGTTGCGCGTGATGATGCGGCCTTCGTCGCGGCCGTCCAGCACGCGGACCTTGACCTGGGTGGCCTCGCCCGTCATGCCGGTGCGGCCGACGACCTCGACCACCTCGGACGGGATGCCGTCGTCGCTGTACTCTTCACCCATGGTTCAACACCTCTGAGGGGTCTCTACTCCTGCAGGCCGGCGACCTCGTCGGCGATCTGGTTGACCAGATCGGCGCCGCGGCCGGCGTCGGCCACCGCCACCGCACTGGTGGCGACCTCGAGACCGCAGCTGGCGCCCAGCTCGGCCTTGCTCTCAACGTACGTGTACGCGATGCCCTTCTCCTCGCAGAGCAGGGGCACGTGGGCCAGGATCTCCTCGGGCTGGACGTCCTTGGCCATCACGACCAGCTTGGCCTCGCCGCGCTCGACCGCCTTGGTGACCTCGTTGGCGCCCTTGCGGACGTCACCCGAGTCACGGGCGCTCTCGACGGCTTCGTAGGCTTTATCCTGGAGCTCCTGCGGGGTATCGAAACGAACGTACATCGCCATGTGCTCATCACCTGGGTTCGCAGCGATGGCATCGTGCCACCTCGGCCCTCCGGGAGGAGGGCCTCATCGGCTGCGTTGACGCCGACAAACGAGGACCTGTATTTAGGCGTTGTGTGCGGGGCGGGCGGTCGGCGCGCCCACCGGCCGGCCTCCCGGGGGCTTGCTTACCCGGGCGTGATGATGTCCTCGGGCCCACCGGGGTTGGGACCGGTCCAGTCCTCGTTCTCCTCGATGGCGTACTGGCAGCTGCTCCTGGAGACGATCGTGTACGGGCCGACATCCTGCTCCCAGTACCGGGGCATGCAGTCGGGGCCCGCATCGCCCGTGGCGATGAGCTCGCCGGGGGTCCAAGCCTCGTTCTCCTCGACGCTGTAGGAGCACGAGTCCCGGGAGACGACCTTGACCGGGCCGACGGGGATCTCCCAGTACCACCGGTAGCAGTCGGCGTCCGGGATCGCGACCCCGGTGGGCGCCTGGGCGTCGGTCACGCTGATCGGCGGGCGCCAGTCGGGGTCGATGGTGACCTCGTAGCTGCAAGAGTCCCGGGAGATGACCGTGACCGGGCCGGCCGAGGCCTCGAAGTACCGGTCGGAGCATCCGTCCCCGGGTCCGGCCGCCGCGGCCGTCGGGACCACGAGGAGGGCGGTCATCAGCAGGATCGAGAGCGTCAGGATCGGTGGCGTGCTCGGGACCGTTGCCATGGGCTCGCAATCCGATGACCTGATAAAACTCTTGCGAGCCCCCGATCACCAAGACCTTCCTGAGGGGCGTTCCATAGGCTATCGTAGCGGTTCCCGGGTGCCGGGGACCTACACACTTCATGATTGTTTATCGTGTTCAGAGACCTAGCGCCTCGGCCAACGCGACGGTCCGCTTGGCTTGCTCGACGGCCGGTCGGTCGATCATCCGACCCTTGAACCCGATCACGCCGCCCTCCTCGATGCCAGCGGCGTCGACGGCGTCGAGGAGCTCGCGGGCCTCGTCGATCTCGTCTTGGTTGGGGGTGAAGGCCTCGTGGACCGGGCCGATCTGGTCGGGGTGGATGATCTGCTTGCCGGCGTAGCCCATGTCGCGGCCCTCCCGCGCTTCCCTGGCCAGACCCTCGGGATCGGTATAATCGTCGAAGAGCAGGTCGATGGGTTGGACCTCGGCCAGGGCGGCGGCCAGGACGACCCGTTGCCGGGCGTAGAGGACCTCGTGGTTCGAGGGTGTGTTGCGGGCGCCGATGTCCCGCGCGTAGTCCAGAGCGCCGAACATCATGCCCTCGACGCGGGTCAAGGGGGCCACGGGATCGACGATGGTCTCGGCCAGCTCGATGGCCCGGGCCACGCCCTTGGCGGTCTCGATCTGGACGAGCAGCGGGATCGTGCCGATCTCGATGCCGAGCTCCTCCTCGAGGGGCTCGATGTCGAGCTCCAGTTCGCTGAGCTCCCGGATGCTGTCGACCTTGGGGACCACGATGGCATCTGGCCTGGCTCGTACCGCCGCTTCCAGGTCCTCGGCGTGCCAGGGCGTGCCCTGAGCGTTGACGCGGATGCAGCGGTCGGCTTGGGCGTCGGTGACCCGGGCGACGACCTCGGCGACCTGCTTGCGGGCGGCCGCCTTGTCGTCGGGCCCCACGGCATCCTCGAGGTCGGCGACGACGGCATCGGGCCCGTCGTCCATGGCTAGGGCCTTCTCGATGCGGTCGGGCCGGGTCCCGGGGGTGTACAGGATCGAGCGCCGGGGCGTGTAAGGGAGCTCGTCGGGCATGGTCAGTCCTCCTTGGGCTTGACGGCGTCCGGGTCCTGGGTCTCGACCATCGCGGTGCGCTTGAACTCGCAGACGACCGCGCCGTCCTGGTTGGTCACCGTGGTCTCGACCTCCACGATGCCGCGGCCAGGTTTGCTGGTCAACCGCTTGGAGAGGATCTCGCTCCTCACGCGGATGGTGTCCCCGTGGTAGACGGGCTTGGGGTGGCGGATGTCGTCGTAGCCGAGGTTGGCCACGATCGTGCCCTCTGTGAGGTCGGGCACCGACAGGCCGACGGCCAGCGAGAAGGTGAGCAGACCGTTGACCACGCGTTCGCCGAACAAGGTCTCCTTGGCGTACTCCTCGTCGAGGTGGAGGGGCTGGTTGTTCATCGTCATCGCGCAGAACATGACGTTGTCAGACTCGGTGATCGTCCGGCCCGGCTCGTGCTCGAAGGTCTGGCCGACCTCGAACTCCTCGTAGTACAGTCCCATCAGGCGACCTCCGGGGGGGCAACGCGAAGCACGGCGGGCATAACGCGCGCACCGGTATGAGCCTGGCGGGTGGTCGGCTCGTCAACCGGCCGCGCCACCGCCGTTCTGGAACCGTTCCCGGACAGCCAGGAGACCGATCAGGATCCCGGCGTCCCACAACGCACCGACCCCGGCCAGGGGGTTCCCGCCGGTGATGTAGGTCCACGCGAAGAGGGCCCCGGCGGCCACGGAGACGGTCAGGCCGATCCACAGGCCCCAGGGGTTGGCCCGGTCGACGAGGATGCCCGTGGCGATCAGGATGGCGGCGCCCAGGCCCCGGAGCAGGATGGCAGGTCTGAACCAGGTGGACCCGACGGCGCTCTCCAGGAGGACGACGGCCAGGGCACCACCCTGGAGGATCAGCGCCCAGCCGAGCAGCTGGACGATCAGGGACCGGTCACCGGGCGGGTCGTCCCCGAGCTCTGTCCAGAACCGGTCGGTCTCCTCCTCGAGCTGCTCCTGGCGGGTGGGTGTCCGGCGGGCGTAGTCGGGCATCGCGGTCACGCCGTGGCGGCAGGCTCAGATGACGGTCCCGTGCTTCTTGTCCGGGAGGTGGAAGGTCTTCCCCTCGTAGGCATCCAGCCGGCTGATCAGCTCGCCTCGGAGCTGGCTGGGCGGGACGACGTGGTCGACGATGAGATCGTCGGCCATGACGTGGATGTCGATATCCTCCCGGTACTCGGCCCGCTTCTGCTCGATCCAGGCCTGACGCTCCTCCTCGTCCTCGATGGCGTCGATCTTGCGCCGGTAGACGGCGTTGATGGCAGCCTCGGGGCCCATGACCGCGATCTCGGCCCGGGGGAGGGCGAGCAGGGCCTCGGGCTGGAAGGCCAGCCCGCACATGGCGTAGAGGCCGGCCCCGTAGGCCCGACGGACGACGACAGGCAGCTTGGGGACCGTGGCCGTGCTGGTCGCGTAGATGAACTTCTTGCCCCGCTTGAGGATGCCGGCCTTCTCGACGTCCAGCCCGACCATGAACCCGGGCGTGTCGCACAGGTAGACCAGCGGGATGTTGAACGCGTCGCACTTGGTGATGAACTCGGCGGCCTTGTCGGCGCTCTCGGGGAAGATGGCGCCTGCTCGGTGGAGGCTGTTGTTGGCCACGATCCCGATGGGCTTGCCGTCCAGGCGGGCCCAGGCGGTGACCATCTCGGGTGCCCAATCGGGGGAGAGCTCGAGCATGCTGTCCTGGTCGACGACGGCCTCGATGACCTCGCGGATGTCGAAGGGCTGGTTGGGGTCCTCGGGGACGATCGTCTCGATCTCGGCGGGCTCTCGGGCTGGCGGGCGGGTCTCGTAGCGGGGTGGCTTGTCCTCGCACGTGTCCGGCAGGTAGGACATCACCTGGGCGGTCAGCAGGGCGGCGTGCTCCTCGTTCTCGGCGATGAGGTGGCACGAGCCCGAGGCCTCGGCGTGCACGTCGACGCCCCCGAGCTCCTGCATGCTGATCTCCTCGCCGGTGACCATCTCGACCATGCGCGGGCTGGCGATGCACATGGCGCTCATGTCCCGCACCATGATCGTCACGTCGCAGAAGATCGGCGTGTAGGCCGCGCCGGCCACGCAGGGCCCGTAGAGCACGGCCACCTGGGGGATCCGGCCGCTGAGGATCGAGTGGTTGTAGAAGTACTTCCCGATCCCGCGGAGGTTAGCGAAGAACCCGGACTGGTCGGTGATCCGGGCGCCGCTGGAGTCGACCAGGTAGAGCATGGGCTTGCCGGCCTTGAGCGCACGCTCCTGGACCCGCAGGAACTTCTCGACGCCTTTCTCGGCCATGCTGCCGGCCTTGACGGTGTAGTCGTTGGCCTGGAAGAACACCCGGCGGCCGTCCAGGGTGCCGACCCCGGTGACCATGCCATCGGCCGGAAGATCGTCGTCGGCCCGGTGGTTGGCGAAGAGGCCGTCCTCGAAGTCGGGCCCGCCCGGGAAGAACAGGCGCAGGCGCTCGCGGACGAAGAGCTTGTCCTGGTCCTTGAGGCGGTCCTTGTACTTCTGGGGACCGCCCTCCTTGATCTGGGCGATCTCGGCCAGGATCTGCTCCTCCAGGGTCTCAGGCGGGGCCTCGTCGTCGGCCTCGTCCTCGGTGACCGCGGGCTCGGGCATGGCTGGGCCAAGGGCCTCGTGCCTAAGAACGGTACGGTCGCCCGGCGCCTGAGAGATCGACCAGGACCTGGGACCGGTGGGGATCCCGGACGGGTCCGGGCGCCAGGCTCAAGCCAGGGGACGGTCTTCGGCGGGACGATGGCCGCACCCGGGAGCCTGACCGTGGAGCGACCCGAGGGGCGTGGGCAGCCCCGGGACCGCCCGACGGTCGTGGTGATCGGTGGGGCCGGCGAGATCGGGCACCACCTCGTCCAGGACCTGGTCCACCACGGCAAAGCCCAGGTCGTGGTCGCCGACCGCGACGCCGCCCGGGCCCAGGCGCTTGCCCGCGGGTCCGGTGGCCGGGTGACGGCTCGGCACGTCGAGGCCGGCGCCCGGGACGACCTGGTGGAGGTCCTGGCCGGCGCCTCGGCGGCCGTGGGCTGCATGAGCCAGCCCGGCCGGTGGGCCGCGCCTGCCGCCGAGGCCGCGGTGGACGCCGGCGTCCCCTACGTGGACGTGTGCGACGACCCGGCGGCCATCGAGGCGATCTTGTCCTTGGACGACCTGGCCCGCTCGACCGGGGTCACGGTGATCACGGGCATGGGCTGGAGCCCAGGCCTGACCGGGCTGATGGCTCGTAAGGCCTACGTGGACCTCTTCGGTGCCGTGGCCGTGCGCGTGGGCTGGGGCGCCGATGGCCGCGTGAGCGTCGGCCAGGGGAGCATCCGCGAGCTGCTGAACCGGATCGGCGGCCCCGGGGATGGCGACGGGGGGCCTGCGCCAGGCGACGACGGCGAGCCGGCTCGTGAGACCGTGGCCTTCCCGACGCCGATCGGGCCCTTGGCGGTCGGCCCGTGCCGGCACCCTGAGGCCGCCACCCTCCCCCGTTCCCTGGAGGGCCTGTCCCGGTGCCGGGTGCGCGGCGCCCTGCGCCCGACCTGGACCCACCGGATGGTCTCGGGCCTGGCCAAGCTCCACGTGACCCGGTCCCGACCTGGGCTGGACGCGGCTGCGCGGGCGTTCACCAAAGCTCGGGGGATCGTGGGCTTCCAAGGGCTCCCGGCCACGGGAGCCAGGGTCGACGCCTGGGCGGGACCGGCTGGATCCGAGCACGCGGCCTACGGCGTGGTGGATGCGCTACCGCGGCTGGCGGGCGTGCCGCCAGCCGTGGTGGCCGCCTGGCTGGCCACGGGCACCGTGGAGCACCCGGGAGCCCACACCCCCGAGCGGGTGCTGGCACCTGAGACGGTGTTCCAGGCGTTGTCGGCCCGCGGCATCGTGATCCACCGTATCGATCAGATCGAAGCCCGGGCCGACGCCTCCGGCCCCGGATGACCCGTTCGATCGGGTTCACGGCT
>CAYXGD010000121.1:0-6341 GCA_964464425.1 uncultured Thermoplasmatales archaeon | reverse complement strand
CGTCCTGGCCGAGCAGACCGGCGGCGAGCCCAAGGCCCAGGCGGCCTGAGGGACGGCCATGCCCCACCAGTGTCTAAGCTGCGGAGAATCGTTCGCCGACGGGTCCACCGACCTGCTCAAGGGATGCCCCTCCTGCGAGGGGACCCGGTTCTTCTACACCGACGAACCCCTGGGCGACGAGGCCCGAGCCGAGCTCAAGGAGGACACCCAGAAGTCCGCCCACGACATGCTTCAGGAGCTCCTGGAGAAGGGCGAGAAGCGGGATCTCAACAGCGACATCTGGAGCCGCGAAGCCTGGGAGCAGTGGATCCGGGTCGGCAAGGACAAGGATGGTGGCATCGAGCTCGAGCAGCTCACCCAGGACGATGTCGTCCTGCCCAAGGACCGGGAGCCGCTGGAGACCGGGACCTCCGAGGAGGACGGCGGGCTGACCGTCGAGGAGCCCGAGGAGACGCTGCAGGTCAAGCTCGAGGACGTCCAGGAGGTCGAGGAGCTTGCCCCGCCGGAGCCCGAGGCCGACGAGGAAGCCACCGATCACGAGTTCACCGTCCAGGACCCCGAGACCGGGCGCCCCTCGACGTTGAACATCTCCGAACCTGGCAACTACGAGATCGACGTCGAGCGGCTGATGGACGGGAACCCGGTCATCGTGGAGCGTGACGGCTCCTACGTCATCCACCTGCCCAGCGTCTTCGGGGACAAGAAGAAGGCCTAACCCTCCCCGGCCGGGACGACGAGGACCGTATCCTCCTCGTCCACCGGGGTCGAGGGCCCCTCCAACGACTCGGCCGACTGGCCGTTGACGTAGAACGCGAGCGCCTGGCCCTGCACCCACGCCACCTCTTCTGCCAGGCGCTCGATGAGACGGCCCAGCGTCAGCGCCGCCAGCTCGAGCTCGCCCTGCTCAGGTAACCCTCGGCCGAGGACGACACGGACCACGGCGTGCCCACGGTCGTAGGACCCATCAACGTTGCCTGATGATGGCGTCAGTAGGTTCGCTTCTCAGGCTCGATCTCTTCCACCCAGGCGTTGATGCCGCCCTTGAGGTTGTAGCTCCGCTCGAACCCCAGGTCGCGGAGCAGGCCGACGACCTCGGCCGAACGGGCACCGGAGCGGCAGTGGACGACGATGTCCTTGTCCTGGGGGAGCTTGTTGGCGTAGTCCGTCACGTCGTCCATGGGGATCAGCGTGGCTTCCTCGAGGCTCACGATCTCGTGCTCCCACGGCTCCCGGACATCGAGGATGTAGAGGTCCGCGTCGCCGCGGCGCTCGGCCAGTTGCTCGACGGTGATCTCGTCCTCCTGGGTCTGGCCGTCCTCCTGCGGGATCCCACAGAACTCGTCGTAATCGATGAGCTCGACCTCGTCGCGGGGGATCGAGCAGACCGGGCAGTCGGGGTCCCGATCGATCGCCACCTCGTCGAAGCTCAACCCCATGGCATCGTAGAGCAGCAGCCGGCCGGAGAGGCTCTGACCCTTGCCGAGCAGGAGCTTGACGGCCTCGGTGGCTTGGATCACGCCGAGCACACCAGGCAGGACGCCCAGGACCCCGCCTTCAGCGCAGCTGGGGACCAGGCCGGGTGGCGGCGGTTCGGGGTAGAGGCACCGGTAGCACGGTCCGCCCTCCTCGGGCCAGAAGACGCTGGCTTGGCCTTCGAACCGGAAGATGCTGGCGTGGACGTTGGGCTTGCCGAGCTTCACGCACGCATCGTTGGTCAGGTAGCGCGTCGGGAAGTTGTCGGTCCCGTCGATGATGACATCGTACCCCTCGAAGAGCTCCAGCGCGTTCTCGCTGGTCAGCTCCTCCTCGTGGGCCTCCACGGTGATGTGCGGGTTCAGGGCCTCGAGGCGTTCCTTGGCGACCTGGACCTTCGGCCGCCCCTCGTCTGCGTGCTGGTAGAGGATCTGGCGATGGAGGTTGCTGGCCTCGATCTCATCGAAGTCGACCAGGCCGATCCGCCCGACCCCCGCGGCGGCCAGGTAGAGCGCCGTGGGCGCGCCCAGGCCGCCGGTCCCGATGACCAGGGCCGAGCTGGCCTTGAGGGTCTGCTGGCCCTCCTTGCCGACGTCGGGGAGGATCAGGTGGCGCCCGTAGAAGCGCAGCTCCTCACGGTCCAGGTCCGGCAGGCCACCGGCACCGTTGGCAGCACCCTGACCGCCGGCCACGGCGGGCAGAACGAGCACCTCGTCGTCCTGCTCCAGGGTCGTGTCGGGACCATCGAGCTTGCGCGCGTCGGTGCCGTTGACGAAGTAGTTGACGAAGCGGTGGAACGAGCCGTCGTCGGCCAAGAGGTGCTCTCCCAGGTCTGGGTGAGCCTTGACCACGCCCTCGACGGCCTCCTGGAGGGAGCCCGCCTCGACGTCGACCTGGCTGTTGTTCCCCGCCTTGGCACGGAGCGGCGCTGGGATACGGACCGTGACCATCATCCCTGGATGCGATCGCCCCTGGTTAAGAACCTTGGGGCTGCGGCAATCCAAGGTGAACGCTAAGAACCACCGGCTTCAGCAGCTCTTCTCCGGGACGAGCACGTGGAGATCCTCGAACCGCTGGCCGTCCCATCGCCCTCCCACGAACGTCAACGGCGAGAGGCTGACCAGCAGGTAGTCGCGGCCCTCCCAGGCGCCCCGGGCCTTGTCCTCCTGGCTGAAGGCTGCCGCTCCCCGAGGGTGGGAGTGGTAGAAGCCCACGATGACCGCCTGGCCGGCCTCCTCGATCTCCACAGCCTTGAGCATCGTCTCCGGGTCGATCTGGTACCGGGTCCGCACCGTCTCGTGCACGTTCTCGGCCCTGAGCACGCGGGATGCCCTGCCGGGCTGTGGACCCAACAGGATGCCGCAGCACTCGTCGGGGGCCTCCTCGATGGCGTGGTCGAGGACCTCGCGAGCCACCTCTGGCGCGAGGACCAGGGCACGTCTTCCTTCGTAGGTCTCCATCAGGTTGCCTCCCCAGGCGTGCGACCCTCCTCGCGGAGGTGCTCCCCGTAGAGGGTCGACGCGTACCGGTCGAACCCGTCGGGAAGGATCGTGACGAGATGGCCCTCGTCGAGCTCCTCGGCCAAGCCCTGGCACGCGGCCAGGCCCGCGGCCGCCGAGGGCCCGACGGCCAGCCCCAGGCGCTCGAGCAGCTCGACACCGGCGTGCCAAGCGTCCATGGTGCCGACCGTGCGTTCCTCGTGGATGACCGTCCTGTCGAGGACGGCCGGCGTCTTGTTGGTCGGCAGGTGCTTCCAGCCCTCCATCCCATGGAGGGGCTCGGCGGGTTGGAGGCCGACCACGCGTACGTCGGGCGCCTGCTTGGCCAGGCAGCGTCCGATCCCCGTGATCGTCCCGCCGGTGCCGATGCCGGTGATGAGGTGGGTCAGCCGGCCGTCGGTCTGGGCGAGGATCTCGGGCCCGGTGGTCTCCAGGTGGGCTCGGGGGTTGGCTGGGTTGCTGTACTGGTCGACGTAGACGACGGCGTCCCCGGCCTCCTCGGCGTGAGCCTGGCATCGCTCGATGGCGCCGTCCTGGCCCTCGTCGGCGGGGGTCAGGGTCATCTGGGCACCGTAGAGGTCGAACATCCGCTTGCGTTCGTCGCTGGCGTTCTCCGGCATGAAGAGGTGGACCGGGAAGCCCAGGGCCCGCCCCAGGAGCGCGTAGGCGATGCCGGTGTTCCCGCTGGTCGCATCGATCAGGGTCGCCCCCCGGGAGAGCTCCTCCCAAGCGTCTTGGACGATGGCCAAGGCCGGCCGGTCCTTGACCGAGCCACCGGGGTTCCGGCTCTCGAGCTTGCCGTGGATGGTCACCGCGGGGTCCGGCGAGACCGCGGTGAGATCCACCAGGGGGGTATCGCCGATCAGCGCGACGATGGGCGCATCCTGGAAGGCGCGGGGATCAGGCACGCTCTGGCTGGAGAGCCGGTCCCCTATAGCCGTTTGGGTTCAGGTAAGGCCGATCGGCGCCGGATCAGGGGGTCAAGGGGCGGCCTCGACCGGTCGGCCCTCGCGCCGGGCCTCGAGCTCCTCCTGGGAGGGCTGGTACCCCTTGTGGGACGAGCAGTACTTGCTGCTCGATCGGGCCGGGTTCTTGCACCGCGTGCCGGACTTGGTCAACGCCAGGCACTGGGGGTTCAGGTCGGCCTCCTCGCGAGCTTGCTCCTCGAGCTCGACCACAGCGGGCATCAGCTCGGCGCGGTCGGGCTGCAGGACGCGGGCGCGAAGCAGATCGACGACATGCTCCCAGGCGTCCTCTGGCACCTCGAGGATCCGCTCCTCGATGTCCTCCAGCTCGTGGAAGCCAGCGGCCTTGAGCTGGATGATGTCGTTGATGGTCAGGTACGGGAGCGTCGCCAGGTCCGAGCCCGAGCTGCTACGGACCGAACCAGGTGAGTTGGCCGTGTTCAGGGAGACGGGCTGGTCATCGAGCACAGCCTCGATCTGAGCGACGCGCTGTCGCAAGCCGTTGGTCGCCACGTCGAACAAGCGTGCCTCCGCCCGGATGAACCTTGCTAGATAGATTTATATAAGGCCGGCCCGGGCGACGGGCTTTGGAGCCGGGGACCGGCCTCCCATCGGTCGAGCACGCCGCTCAAGCCCTGGCGTGACCGTTCCCGAACACGTCCCAGTGGCTGTCCCGGAGCAGGTCGAGGTACTCGTCGAGGTTGGGCCCACGGGCCTTGAACCGGTCGAGCACCTCGGGCCAGTCGGGTTCGTACCCGATGTGCCACCCGCTGGGATCGGACTCGTCGCGCTCGGCGTCGAGGTCGAGGCCCAGGTCTTTCACCTTGGGGATGACCTGGTCGTACCACTCGTACCGGAGCTCGTCGTTGGTCTTCGACCGGAGACCGAAGTCGATGATCTCCTGGACGTGGGTGGACTGCCGGTTCTCCGGTCCGAACCACTCGACACCATGGGGCCACAGCCGGTCGACGGCGTCTTGGAGCATCTGCTTGGTCTTGTCGGACCCGTTGGCAAGGCGCCGCATCCAGAGGTCGCCGTGGCGCAGGTGGAACTTCTCCTCGATGTCGATCTTCTTGAGGGCCCGTTTCCAGGGCCCGTAGGAGCAGTGGTGGCTGATGTCGCCGAGCTGGACGGCACCGGCCCGGTCGAACAGCGCGTTGGCCACGGCCAACTCGGCCCAGTTGTGGAGCCGGTAGTCGAAGAAGTGCATGTTCTTGTACTCGGTGCGCTCCCGGCCGTAGACGAGGTGCTCCTTGTCCTCGCCGAGGTCCTCGAGCAACCGGAACATGATGTTGGCATGCCCGGCTTCATCCTGGACGATGGCGCTGGCCGAGACCCGCATGTCCAGCGTCGGGGCCGTGTTGGCCACCGGCTGGTAGCACAGGACGCTCATCAGCTCGGTGTCAGCTTGGACCAGCATGAGCCGTTTGAGGGCCTTGAGGTAGCCCGGGCTCATCTCCTCGATGCGTTCGATCGTCTCGCCGCTGGCCACGGCCTCCTTGACCTCCTCGTCCGTGCGCTGCGGCTGGGCGAGCTCCTGTGCCATCGGGTGCGGTAAACCTGGAGCGCTTGAAAAGGGTTACCTTCGTCGAGCTCAGGCCTGCGCCTCGGTCCTGTCTCGGTCCACGATCGACGGGTGGCCATGGCGCGGCTTAGGGGGAGCGCCGGTCAACAGGTCCATCAACCCTGTGAAGCCGGCGCTGGGCGGGCCCTCGAACTGGGCCTGGGCGACCTTGCCGTCGCGGATCTGCCAGTGCCCCTCCTCGGTCGCGAGCTCGACCTTCAGGCCGGTGGGGGCGATCCGGGGACCTTCCATGAACCCGAGGTCCAGGAGGCCTTGTTGGGTCCCGGTCGGGTGGAGGCGGGAGAGCACCTCCTGGCCTTCGACGTGGAAGCGGTCGGGGTTGTGACGCCAGTCGGGGAAGGCCTCGTGCAGCGCCGCCATGGCCTCCAGGAAGGTCCGACGATCCCAGCGCTCGGCGTCCCCGGTGTGCTCGAAGATGAACCCCTCGTCGGTCAGCGACGCCACGGTCTCTCGGTCGCCGGCCTCGATCGCCGCCATCCACGTCCGGATGATCTCGATGTCGTCCATCCTACCACCAAGCTCGACGGTGCCCCCTTTTGAACCCGGAGGTCGGGGGAGGTGACCGACCGGGCACCACCGCCCCGCAGGCGGGGGGTTGGGGGCCCACGGGGCCCTGCTGGTCCGACGTTCAGACGTGGACCTCTCGGGTCTCGGTCGCCACGGGGGGCTCGGTGGTGATCTCCGGCGGCCGCTGATCCGCAGGCGCGGGCATCTCGACACCGAGCTGGGTGAGGATCCCGGCCAGCCCACCGCCGGGCGTCGCCAGGACCCGGTGTCGGAGGATCCGACCGCCGTCGACCACGAACCGGCCCTCCTCCT
>CAYXGD010000120.1:0-6438 GCA_964464425.1 uncultured Thermoplasmatales archaeon | reverse complement strand
CCGTGCTGTGGCCGGCGTCGCGGCGGAGCTCGTGGACGATCCCGGCCACGGTCCCAGCCACGGTGGGTGCCGAGAAGCTGGTCCCACCGATGCGGGTCTGCCCGTCGATGGAATCGTGGGCGGCGGCGGTGACCGTGTAGTTGCTCACGTAGTCCGGGTAGATGTTCGAGGAGAGGACCTCCTTGCTCTGCCCGCCCTCCTGGGACCCGGTGACCGAGAGGACCCACCAGGGCCCGTCGGTGGCGTCGGTCGGTAGCGGCGAGGGATCGTTCCCAGCGCTGTTGACGATCACCTTGCCATCGTCGTAGGCCTGCCGGGTATGGTCCGGGGTGGCGCTCGGGACCGGTGCGTTACCAACGGCCCCCCAGCTGACGCTCAGGACATCGATCCACGGTTGGTCGGCAGCCCAACCGATGGCATCGGAGAGGGTCTCGGCGGTGGTCTGGACCTGGACGATGATGGCGTCCGGGTGGGTGGCGAGGACGGTGCTCGAGGTCGCGGTCCCGTGACCGGTGGGATCGAGGATCGGCTCGGGCCCCTCGCTGGCGAAGCTGATGCCGAGCACGTTGGTCCCCTCGAGATACACGAGCTCGCGGGAGCTGATCCCGTCGTAGATGGACGCGTCGCTCTCCACCCGCTGCTCGTAGCTGCCAGCGTCGGACAGGTCCACCGTTCGCGGCGTCTGACCGTCGAGGGTGTTGGTGAAGCTCGAGAGCGGAAGATCCGCGCCGGCGCGCTGGAAGGTCTCGTGGTACGGGTTGATGCCCGAGTCCACCACGGCGACGACGACCCGGTCCGTGGTGAAGTCACCCTGTCGGATCCGGATGTCCACAGAGTCCTGGGCCGCGGCGCCGGCAGCATCCGTGGCTGTGACGGTGACCTGGCGAGGCCCGATCTCGGTGTAGGTGTGGTCGACGCTCTGCCCGGTCGCCGTCGTGCCATCGCCGAGGTCCCAGGTGAGGTCCACCGGTGCCTGGCCCCCCAGGACGTCAGCGGAGAAGGTGACCTCCTGCCCCGTGGTCAGGATCCCGTCGGTGTCGACGTCGGCTTGGACCGACAACGGGGGTGTGGGATCCTCCGGCAGGACGATGGTCGATGCATGGTCGCCCTCGTAACCGAACACGTACCCGGCTGTGGAGCGCTCTGCCTGGATGGTCGCCGACAAGGTCCCGTCGGGGATCAGGGTCGCCGCGTGCTCCAGGGAGAACTTGGCTGCGGTCCACGCGGCGCTGCTGGCGGCGACCTCGGTCGTACCGGTCGCGATGGCCTCGCCCGCGGCGTCCAGGGTCAGCCGGAGCGTCATCGTGCTCGCCGGCGAGACGTCGGTCCGGACGTAGATGCTCGCCTCGATGGGCCGGCTCGGGTCGAGCACGAGGGGTCCTAGCGCTGGTTCGGTGGCCGGGAACGTATCGGCGATCGACTGGACCGAGACGCCGCTCTGGCCCTGGGCGGTCGCGATCGCCCCGCCTAGCGCGTTGTAGCCGGACGCATCGTTGTCGCCGGGTGTGTCGAGCTCGTTGACGAACTGGACACCGTCGGGGCCAACGTCGTGGAGGAAGAGGTCCCGCTGGGTATCCAGGGGGTCGGTGGTCGCCGTGACCGTCTCCGAGGCGAGCCCCTCGTTGCCGGCGGCGTCCTCGGCGCGCACCTCGTAGAGGTAGGTCGTGTCGGGCGTCAGCTCACCCTCCGAGAACGTGGTGGCCGTGGTCTGGCCGACCAGGTTCAGGTTGTCGGAGGCGGTGCCCCGGTAGACGTTGTAGTGGTCGATCCCTGTGTCGTCGGTGGCCGGGTCCCAGGCCAGAGCGGCCTGGGTGGTGCCGTTGGCCACGCTGGTCGCGTTGACTGGCGCCGTAGGGGCCGTGGTGTCAGGGTTTTCCTCGGTGGTGGTGGTCGGGGTGATGGTGGCGCCCGAGGGGTACTCGGTGGAGTCGTAGAGGATCGTGTGAGGCCATTCGGTGTTGATGTAGAACGGGTCGATCTGCACCCGCAGCTCGTCGGTGGTGAAGGTCTCGTTCTCGAACGTGACATCGAACCGCGCGGGCACGCCGGGATCCGTCGCCCTCAGGACCTCGCCGGCGGGGTGTTCAGCGAGGAGCTCCTCACCGTTGTAGACCTGGACCCCCCAGGCCCCCTCCGTGTAGGCCGGCGACCCGCTTGGGCTTGCGACCCAGAAGGTCACGGTCAGGTCGACCTCGTCGAACGTCACGTTGGTGTTGGGGATCCAGGCCCATTGAGCGTTGTAGACGGGGTTGTTCTCGCCATCGAGGAGGGAAGGGATCGAGTACGTGCTCGCCGGGGTGCCCCGGCTGGGCTCGCTGGTGTCCATCTCGTTGCCAGCCACGAACAGGGAGGCCGCGTTCCCCTGGGGGGCGGTCCCGTCGTGGAAGTAGAGCGTCATCGGAGCCTGGTACGTCGCAGACCGGAGGGTGTAGGTCGTATCCGCGCCAGCGAAGTGATCGATGCGCGCCTCCACAGCGCCGTTGGGGATGGTGCCTGCTTCGTTCCCGGGGGTGGCGAAGCACGCCAGCTCTGTCGCGTCGGCCGCGTGCCAGCAGACATCCAGGTCGTCGGCAGGCCCGCCGGCGGTCAGCTCGAACGGGACCCCGGCGCAGGCCTCAGGGATCTGAGCCTCGACCACCTCGCTGGATGGTAGCCCTGCCCCTGCGTCGGGGACCAAGATCTGGCCCTGGCGAAGCAGATCGCAGCCCTCAGCGGCCGTGGAGCCACCGCTCATGGTGCCGGCCAGCGGGACGGTCAACAGGACGAGCGTGAGCCAGATCGTGCCGCGAGAGCGGTACCTGTCGCCTCCAAGCCGTGCCATCTCTGATGCCTCCGCCCGAGCGCCTCGGTCTCGGGACCCCTGCAACGGTCAAGCACTGTTTAACCGTTGTCGCGACGCTCTGGTAACGTCACGGCGGGCCGTGGGGTCACCCGTCGGGGTAGAGCCCATCGATCACGTCACCGTACGCATCGTCGATCACCCGGCGCTTGACCTTCAACGTCGGCGTGAGCTCCCGGCCGATCTCGAACGGCTCAGCGATCAACGCGAACGTCTTGACCTGTTCGTGCCGGGCCAAGGTCTCGTTGGCCTCATCGACGGCCTGCTGGAACAGCTCGCGCACCTCATCCTTCTCGACGAGGTCGCCATGGGTCCTGAAGCTGATGTCGTGCTTCTTGGCCCAACCCTCGAGGTTCTCGAACTCGGGGACGAGCAGCGCGGCCACGTACTTGCGTTCGGCGCCGACGGCTACGGCCATGTCGACGAACCGGCTGTTCTTGAGCAGGCCCTCGACGTGGGCCGGGGCCACGTACTTGCCGTAGGCGGTCTTGAAGAGCTCCTTCTTCCGGTCGGTGATGGTGATGAACCCATCCTCGCCCATGCTGGCCACGTCACCGGTTCGAAGCCAGCCGTCGTCCAGGGCTTGCTTGGTCTCCTCGGGACGCTGCCAGTACCCTTGCATGATGTTCTCCCCGCGGGCCAGGAGCTCGCCCTCGCCCTCGGGACCGTCCCAGGCCTCCTCGTCGATCTTGACCTCGACGCCGGGGATCGGCTGGCCGACGGTCCCGACCCTGAAGGCCTCGGGCCGGTTCATGCTGATCACCGGGCTGGCCTCGGTCAACCCGTAGCCCTCCAGGACCAAGATGCCCAAGGCACCGAAGAACTCGGCGACCTCCTCCTCGAGCGCGGCAGCCCCGCTGCCGCAGAACCGGAGCCGGTCGAACCCGATGGTCGTGCGGATCCTCTCCAGGACCAGCCGGTCGGCGACCTCGTACTGGAGCGCCAGGGCAAGCGGCGGTTCGGTGCCCGCCTCCCGGTGGCGGAACATCCGGGCCCCGACGTCGGTGGCCCAGTGGAACAGGCGCTGCCGGACCGGGTTGGCTTCCTCGACCTTCTCCTCGATCCGGGCGCGCATCTTCTCGTAGAGGCGCGGCACGGCCAGCATGAGCGTCGGCCGGGCCTCGGAGAGGTCCCGGGCCAGCGTGTCGATGGACTCGGCGTACCACACGGTGGCGCCGGTGTAGCAGTAGTTCAGGAAGTGGCCCACCGAGCGCTCGTAGGAGTGCGAGAGCGGCAGGAAGGACAGGTAGTGCTCCTCCTCGCCCAGGGGGATCAGCTCCACCCCGGCTGCCGCGTTGCCGGTGATGTTCCGATGGGTGAGCATCACGCCCTTGGGCTTGCCGGTGGTCCCACTGGTGTAGATGAACGTGACCAGGTCGTCGGGCTCGACGGCCCTCCACCGCGTCTCGAAAGCTTCGTCGCCGTCCTCGCGGCCGGTGGCCATCTCGGCGATCTCATCGAGGCTGTGCACGCCCTCGACCTGCTCGGCGCCGTCGAACAGGACGACCTCCTTGAGCTGCTCGAGCTTGCCCCGGTGGGGCGCCACCAGGTCGTGGTGCTCGGGGTCCTCGACGAACAGGACCTTGGACCCGCTATCCTCCAACAGGAAGGCGACCTGGTCCGGGGTCAGGGTCGGGTAGATCGAGACGACCGTGGCCCCCGCATGGAGGATCGCGAAGTCGGCGATCGCCCATTCGGGGCGGTTGTTGGAGAGGATGGCGACCCGGTCACCTGGTTCGACGCCCAAGGCCTGCAGCCCGAGGCTGACCCGTTCGACCTGCTCGGCCATCTCGTCGTAGGTGATCGTCCCCCAGCTTCCGTCGTCCTCCCGGTACCGCATGGCCGGATGGGCCCCGCGCTCGCTCGACAGGGCCTGGAACCGCTCGACCAGCGTGGTCGCCTCGTCGCTCCCCATGGTTCCCGGTAGGGAGCAGGGTCCTGAAAAAGGCCATGTCTCGATGTCCCCCGGCGGCGGGCCCCTTCCCGCCGGGGTTCGGCCTGGCGGGAACCGTGGGGGCCTTATGGTCCGCGTGGCATGCCGGCGCGGGCCCAGCACGGGCCAGGTGGAGCCACATGCCCAGCATCGACCTCGGGAGCCACGAGCTCTGGTACCAGGACACGGGCCAGGGCCCACCGATCCTCTTCGTCCACGGCCTCTTCTTCGACCACACCATGTGGGACGACGTCATCGAGGCCCACCGAGCCGACCACCGGTGCATCGCTGTCGACGTCCGCTGCCACGGAGGCTCGGGATGCCCTGAGGGCTCGTGGGACCTCTGGGAGGCCGCCGAGGACATCGCTACCCTCGTCGACGAGCTGGCCCTCGACCTGGTGCACTGGGTCGGCTTGTCCATGGGCGGCATGATGGGCATGCGGTTCGCCCTGGAGCATCAGGACCGGCTGGCCTCGCTGGTGCTGTTGGACACGAGCGCGGAGCGCGAGGACCGCGAGGGCATGCACAAGCTCATGGCCAGGATCGCCAAGCTCGGCGGGAGACCCGCGATCCGGCTGATGATGCCCTACGTCGCTGGCCAGATGTTCTCCCCGGGCTTCAAGGACCGGCCGGAGGCCCAGCCCTGGCTGGACCGGGTCAAGGATCTGGATCCCCGGAGGGTCCACACCGGCGCCATGGCGGTCTTCGGCCGGGAGAGCGTGGTCGACCGGCTCAGCGAGATCCGCGTGCCCACCATGGTCCTGGTCGGCGACCGCGACCAGGCCACGCCCCCCGCCAACGCCGAGACCATCCAGAAGGGCATCCCCGGGGCCCGGCGCGCGCTCATCCCCGGCGCCGGGCACATGAGCGCCATCGAGCGCCCCGAGTACGTCCAACGGCTGGTCGGCGGGTTCATCGAGCAGGTCGAGAGCGGCACGGACCCGGCCACGGAGACGCCGACATCCTGACCCGGTGGCCCGGAAGCATTACCATACCGCATCATCCTGACAGGCGCTGACATGGTCGACTTCGAGCTGACGCAGGAGGTCCGGGAGGTCCGCGATCGGGTCCGGACGTTCGTGGAGGAGGAGGTGCTGCCGGCCGAGGAGCAGGCCCACGCCGCCGACGAGGAGATCCCGTGGAAGATCATCGAGGACCTGCGGGTCAAGGCCCGGGACCGGGACCTGTGGGCCCCCCACATGCCTCCCGAGTGGGGTGGCATGGGCCTCTCAGCCGTCGGCCAGGCGCAGATCCACCAGGAGCTGGGCGTCAGCCCGCTTGGCCCGCTGGCCCTCAACTGCATGGCCCCCGACGAGGGCAACATGCACACCCTGCTGGAGTTCGGGACCGAGGCGCAGAAGGAGCGCTACCTGAGGCCCCTGGTCGAGGGTGAGATCCGCTCGTGCTTCGCCATGACCGAGCCCGGCGTGGCCGGCAGCGACCCCAGCCAGATCCAGACGACGGCGGTCAAGGACGGCGACGAGTGGGTCATCGACGGGAAGAAGTGGTTCACCAGCGGCGCCAAGGGAGCCGCGTTCAGCATCGTGGTCGCCCAGACCGATCCGGACGCGCACCACTACCAGAGCGCCACCCTCTTCATCGTCGAAGAGGACGACCCCGGGTGGGAGATCGTCCGCGAGGTCGAGACCATGGGCGCCCACTTCCC
>CAYXGD010000119.1:0-6491 GCA_964464425.1 uncultured Thermoplasmatales archaeon | reverse complement strand
GAATCAACGCGACCCGAACGCGCAAGGATGCCAAGTTACCCCACGGGCCCAGCGGATCGCAACTCCGGCCTCGGTGGCCGGGTCGGGAGCCTGCCAAAGCGCAAGTTCTGTTTAAGCGTTTCCCGGGAGGTGGCGATGCCCGCCCGGTCGCTCAACGCGCGTGTAACTGGCCGGTTGCATCCTCCAAACGCTTATGCTCGGCCAAGGCTCCTGTCCCTCCCGGGAGGCACGTCGATGAGGCTACCACGTACTGGGGTGACGCTTGCGTTGATCCTGCTCACGGTTGGGATGAGCACAGCGACGGTCCACGGCGACGCCGGGACCGGCGAGGATGCCGGCGACAGCCCGGCTCAGGCGACCCTGCTCCCGCAGCAAGGGAGCTACGACGGGATGCTTGTCCCGCCGGGGGATGCCGACTGGTACGAGCTGATCGCGACCGGCGACCAGCCACGATGCTACCAAGCCATGGTCGGTGGGGGCGCTGTCGCTGAGGTCACCCTCTCGTTGGATACCGATCTCGCGGACGCGACCGCCCGGCCGGTAGGACCAGGTCTCGTCCTGGACCTGGGCCTTGCCGCGCCCTCCTCGGACCACGTTCTGCTGGGGCTCGATCCCCAGGGGCTCCAGGTGCCTACAGGGGATCCGTCCAGCGGCGGGCCCTACCGGTTCGACCTCCAGGTCCTCGGTCTCGACGAGGTCGGCGCTGGTGACGCGGGGACGGGCAGCGATGCCGGGGCGAGCGTCGACAGCGCCGCCAACGTCACCTCGCCGTGCTTCGGCGGTCATGTGGGTGCGGTCGGCGATCACCTGGACGTTTACACGTTCACCATCGGCGACGGCGAGCACCTGACCGCCTCCCTGGCCCAGGGGGACGATCCTCGCGTCGTCCGCGCGGCGTTGATCTCCCCGTCAGGCGACAACGTCACCCAGCTGGAGCCAGGGCAGATCGAGGAGATCACGACCGACGAGGCCGGCACGTGGAGCCTGACCGTCTGGACGGTCACGGCTGACGAAGCCGACCTGAGCGTGACCTACCTCGCCGGGCTGACGATCAACGGTCCCGAGCCGCCGCCGTGTCGGCCCGGCTGCGTCGAGCTGTTCGAGGTGGCGTGAGGTGGCAAGAACCGATGGCTAGCTTCGAGACGCTCGTGGCGGCCTGGGCGATGCTCAGCGGCTTGGCCATCGCCGTCCTGGGCTTGGCCAGCATCCGCGGGGGCCGTTCGCGCCCCTGGGGGGCCATGCCCCTGGGGCTCTTCGCCATCGTCTGGGGCATCAACCTGATCTCCGGCAACGCTGCCAGGATCGTCGACGATGTGGCGTTCGGCAGCGACCTCGTCCTCATCTCCCTGGTCACCCTGTTCCCCCTCCCGTACTTCCTCATCGAGTTCGCTCGGCAGCAGACCCAAGATCCCGATCTCCCCGCATGGCAGGCCGCCCGCGTGCTGACCGCCGGGCTGGCGTTCGGGTCGGTCGGTCTGTTCATCTTCCAGCCCGAGCTCTTCCTCCTCGATGTCCAGGATGCCAGTTCAGGCGGGCTGTTCGCCGTCTGGGGCCCGATGTGGGTCCTGCTGAAGGTCGCCTTCTTCGGCGCTCTCGGGGTCACCTTGCTCGCCCTGGTCCGGGGCTTGCGTCAAGCGCCCACGCCGCGCGTGGGGCTGCGGGCAGGCCTCTTGACCGCGGGCTTCGGCCTCTACGTGGGCTACGCTGCCGGGTTCAACGCGGCTTCGTTCACGCGTTGGCTGGTGACCTTCGAGACGACGGCGACCAACCTGATCTTCGCTTGCCTCTTCCTTGCGCTCTCCGCGGCGGTCGTCTACGCCGCCGTCGTCGCTGGCCAGCGCCGCCCGGATGGATGGCCGGCCGGTGGTCGGCGGGCGACCCGTGGCATCCAGGTCGCGCTCCTGGCACCGTTGATCTGGGGCGTGCTGGAGGCCTCGACCCTGGGCGTCCTGGCGCCTCGGCTGGACACAGCCGGCCTGTGGCGGCTGGCGGGCATCGGTGTCTTGGCCTACGGGCTGGCGCGCTGGCGGATCTTCGACCTGCCTCAGCGGGCTCGGCGGGCTGCGGCGTCCTCGGCCGGTGCCACCGGTGCTCTGGCCGGGGGGGCTACGGCCTACGGGATGGCCAGCGTGATCCCCCTCGCCCCGGTGTTCGCGGTCCTCGGCGGGCTCCTGTTCACCGGGATCAGCTGGGGCCCAGCGGTCAAGACGGCTCGCCGCCTGCTCGGGGTCGACCCCGACGAGCCGGATCAGGACGAGGAGGTCCTCTACGGGCAGCGCTTGGACGCCTACCGTGCCGCCCTCGAGGCCTCCATCGCCCGCGGGACCCTGGAGCAGGACGAACCCTTCCTGGAGGCCTTGCGGGAGCGGTTCGGGATCGGGCAGGAGGGCGACCAGGTCCTTCGGCACTTCGCCAAGCAGGCCGTCGTCCTCCCCAGCGACCGGACGGTCGACCAGGCCTACGAGCGCCTGCGCCTGCTCGGTCAGGGCGGAGGCGGCAGGACCTGGCTGGCCCGGGATCGCGCCCGGGACCGGCTGGTGGTCCTCAAGGAACCGTTGGCTCACTGGGTCGACGACGAGGCCCTCCAGCAGCGCATCCTCGACGAGGCTCGCGCCGCCGCTCGGGTCCAGCACCCCAACGTGGTCCGATGCCACGAGGTCGTCGACGATGACGGGACGCCGGTGATCGTCATGGAGTACATCGACGGCGGGAGCCTCGACGAGGTGCTCAGGAGCAAAGGTGTGCTCCGCTGGCAGCGGGCACGGTCGATCCTCCTGGATGTCCTCCAGGGCCTCCGGGCGGTCCATGGCGCCGGCCTGATCCACCGGGACATCAAGCCGGCCAACATCCTGTTGACCGGTGAGGGTCAGGCCAAGATCGCTGACTTCGGGATCGCCGAGCAGCAAGGCCAGGGGGACACCATCGTCGAGACCCAGGGCCGGCAAGCCGGCACCCCTGCCTACATGGCTCCAGAGGTCGCCAAGGGCCGCCCGCACACCGAGGCCAGCGACGTCTACGCCTGCGGCGCGGTCCTCCACGAGGCCCTGTACGGCTCACCGCCCAGCAGGACGCCGACGGTGGAGGCCGCCAACCCCGTGCCCGAGCCGTTGAGGGCGGTCATCTCCAAGGCGACCTCCAGGGATCCCTCCAGCAGGTACCCGAACGCTCAAGCCTTCCACGGGGCTCTGGACAGCGTGAGACCCGGATGAGCAACGATCCCCCTGCCGTCCTCGAGAAGATCGATGACCTCGCCGAGGACTTCAAAGCGTTATCTCATCCCAACCGCCTCAAGCTCCTCCACCTCTTGACGCAGCCCCGGTACGGGGAGGAGCTGTCCGATGCCCTGGACATGACCCGCCAGAACGCCCTCAAGCACGTCGAGCGGCTGGAGGGCCGGGGGTTCGTTCGTTCCATGCATGGTCGCCGGGAGACCGGACCCGTGGTCGAGTACCAGGTGGTCCCCCAGCACCTCTACGCCCTCTCCCTGGCGTTGCAGCACCTCGGGCATCTCGAACCGGAGGGCGGTCCCGAGCTTCCCGCCTCGCCGGCGACGATGGACGACGAGATGCCCCGGCCGCCGCCGGAGGAGATCGCACCGCTGCAGGGGGCCCGGCTGTTGATCCTCGACGGTCCCGACGAGGGGAGCGTCGTCGACCTGGAGGCCGCGGGATCCCGGTGGCGGATCGGTCGAGCCGAGGACCGCGACCTGGTCCTGGATCACGATCCCTACGTCTCCAGCCGTCACGCCGAGATCCACGTCGCCCCGGCCGGCCACACCCTGGTCGACGCCCACAGCTCCAACGGGACGTTCGTCAACTTCGAACGGCTGCCCGCCGGCGAACGCGTCCAGCTCTCCGGCGGCGACGTCATCCGGGTGGGCCACACGCGGCTCGTGTACCAGACCGGTTGACCCCTGGTTGATGAACCCGCGCCCCCAAAAGCTCAAGAGGGTGGTCGGCGGCTCTCAACCTGATGCTGAGACGTCTCGGGATGGCGGTCCTGCTCCTCACGGTCGGCCTGGCAGGCTGCCTGGGCGGTGCGGACGATACGGATAGCACGGCCGACGGGCTCGACACGCCCGAGCAGGCCAGCCTCCTGGAGAGGATGACCGCGGACGGCGCCGACCACGATCACGCCAACCCGGCCGAGCACGACGTGGCCTACGACATGGAGATGCTGGACCACGAGCCCTTGGCCGAGCCTGGCAAGCAGTCGGGCACCCACGCCCTGGCGATCCGCGAGGATCTGCTCTTCGCTGCCTCGACCCTGGGCGACGACCCCGGCTTCTCGATCCTGGACGTCTCCGACCCCAACGACATGACCGTGCTGGGTGAGTTCCGTCAGGCCAACGCGGTCGGCGGCGACCGCAGCATCACCGTCAGCGAGGACGGCCAGTGGGTCTTCCTGGCCAACGAGGGCGACCTCGAGAACATGGAACCCGGCATCCGGGTCATCGACGTCAGCGATCCGACCAGCCCCGAGCAGGTCAGCTACCTGCCGGTCGAGGGCGGCGTCCACACGATCGAGACGATCACCCTCGACGGGACGATCTACGTCTTCGCGCTCAACTACGGCGTCCAGACCTTCCAGCTCGTCGAGACGCCCACCGGGCCCCAGCTGGTCAAGGTCGGGCAGTACACCCTGGCCGGTACCGAGCTGGCCAACCCGCCCCAGTACGACAACCCGGGCAACTACCCCTCCTGGGGCCTCCGCGCCGTCTACGCCCACGACATGCGGGCCTTCGACGACCCCGAGGCCGGTCCGCTGCTCTACATCGCCTACGCCTACCAGGGCCTCCAGGTCCTGAGCATCGAGAACCCGGCGGCCCCCCAGCCCGTCGGCGACTGGGTGCCCGGTGGCGATGCGGCTCCCTGGTACACGCACACCGTCGAGGCCCAGTGGATCGGCGACCGGCGGATCGTGGTCGTCGGCAGCGAGGTCTTCGAGGCGCGCCACAACGAGACCGCCTCGCCGCTCTGGATCCTGGACATGACCGACCTGGCCGAGCCCGAGCTGCTGTCCACCTGGACCAACCCGGCCGGCACCGGCTCCCAGGAGCTCCTCTTCAGCGCCCACTTCTTCAGGATGGAGGACGGCATCATCCACCTCTCCCACTACCACGGTGGGGTGTGGCAGATCGACGTCTCCACGCCGGCCAAGCAGGTCGCCCCGGAGATCCTCGGTGCCTACCTGCCAAGCCAGGACACCGGCTTCGAGCCGGCCTCCGAGTGCTGCCTGGGCTTCAACCTTGCCGGCATCCCGGTCACCATGGACGCCGTGGCCAAGGACGGGGTCACCTTCGCGGCCGACTACCAGACCGGCATCTACGCGTTGAAGACGACCGGTTGACCTCGGGTACCGACCGGAGGCCCGCGGTGAGCCCGGGTCCGACGGGCGGGGATCGGGAGCTCTAGTCCATCGGCAGGACCGTCGGCCGGCGCTTGGGTCGTTTGGCGTCCCGGACGATCTTCTCGGCCAGGAACGGCAGGTAGCGGTCGCTCTCGAGCGCCTCGAAGATGACCCTGACGTGGGGGCCCTCGACCGGTTCGGGCGGTGGAGCCTCGGTGGGGGCACGGTCGGCCGTCTCGAAGCCTGGGGCCTCGGTCTCGGGCGGCTCGACACCGATCAGCCCGATGTTGTGACGCTTGAGCATGTCCGCGTTCCGGACGACACGGGGGATGACCGCCATCGGGAGGGCGACGTAGGTGTACAACGCGCCAAGCTGGTAGGCCATGGCCTGGACGCTGGCCTTCTGCCAGTCGGTCAGCTTGAGCTCGACGGCGAGCGTGGTCCCGTCGTCGTCGAACGCGTAGAGATCAGCGATCCGTCCGTTGATCCAGACCTCGTGGCGGACGCTGTACCCGTCCTCGCGTAACGCTTTCGCCACGGGGTCCCGGAGGTCCTCCTCCAGGCTCGGCCACTCGCCCACGGGGCCTCAGCGATGCCTGGCACCAAGAATGCCTTGCCCGGGGGTCTCCGAAACGTCCGGCGGCCTGGCCCTCTGCTGGCCCCTCACGCTCGCGCGTCCTCGGCCCGGTGCTGGTCGAAGATCTCGGCCTTGAGCTTCTCGTAGGCGATCTCGGCCAGGGGGACCATGTTGACCACGTCCTCCCGGTTGTAGGTCAAGAGCCTGTCCAGGGCCCCCTGCTCGCCCCGCTCCCACCGTTTCCAGAGGAGGACGGCCTCGTAGCCGCTGACCCCGTCGACCTCGTCGGGCCTGGTCACGCCCAGCTGCTTCTCGATGGACTTGAGGCCACCCCGGATCCCGACCTTCTTGAGCGCGTGCATGAGGTCCAGGTGGGGTAGCCCGCTGGCGTCGACGCCGAACTCCCGCTCCATGAAGGGGATGTCGAAGCGTTTGCCGTTGAAGGTGACCACCAGGCGGGCCTCGTCCAACATCGTCTGGACGCGGCCGGCCGAGAGGTCCTGCCCTCGCACCAGCAGCTCGGTGCCCGTGGCCGGCATGTGCCCGCCGACGACGGTCGTCCGCC
>CAYXGD010000118.1:0-6515 GCA_964464425.1 uncultured Thermoplasmatales archaeon | reverse complement strand
ACGTTGGGCGGGGGGCCTTCCGGCCCCCCGCAGGAAGTGGGGGCACTGGGACATCCACTCGGACAGGGGATGCCTCCCCGAGGTTTGAACCCAGATCGGCGGGTCTCTCCTATGCCGGGTCAGCGCTCCAGTCAGCCATCATGGCAGGGAGCTCAGCAGACCCAACGATCATCATTCCCGAGATAACTGGAGCCCACCATGATGCCTGGTTACACCATGCCCCCAGTCATCGCCTCGCAGGTCAGGCAGGTCGCGTCGTCGCTTCGTCGGGATGCGAGAGGACCTCTTCATCGTCGTCTCACCTGACGTCCTGCAAGGGACGTTCCCGGGGAAGATGGACCCCCTACTTAACCGTCTCGCCTGACGTCGCTGGATGGGCCGCTGCCGCACGGTGGGGACCCTCGGGGACGCACAGGCCACGGTTTAAGAGGAAGGGCGCGTTGGGCCAGCCCGCGTATGGTCACCCGGCAACCCATCGTGTCGGTCCTCGGGCACGTCGACCACGGCAAGACCACGGTCCTGGATCGGATCCGTGGGTCGGCGGTGGCCGAGCGAGAGGCCGGCAAGATCACCCAGCACATCGGTGCCACAGAGGTCCCGTTGGACGCCATCGAGAAGGTCTGCGGCTCGCTCATGGACGGCCGTTCCTTCGCCGTCCCTGGCCTGCTGTTCATCGATACGCCGGGGCACCGGGCGTTCACCACGCTTCGAGCCCGCGGTGGAGCCCTGGCCGACATCGCCGTGGTCGTGGTGGACATCACCGAGGGCCTGATGCCGCAGACCCGGGAGGCCATCCGTATCCTCCAGCAGAACGAGACACCCTTCGTCGTGGCGGCCAACAAGGTCGACCGCACCCACGGCTGGGACAGCCACGAGGATCAACCGATCCTGGCCAGCCTCCAGGAACAGACCGAGACCGTCCAGGAGCGGGTCCAGGAAGGCATCTGGGAGCTGATCGGCCAGCTCCACGACATGGACCTCCAAGCGGCACGGTACGACGAGATCAGCGACTTCACGAAGACGGTCGCGATCGTCCCCATGTCGGCGCTCACAGGCGAGGGCCTGCCCGATCTTCTCCTCGTGATGACCGGTCTCGCCCAGCGGTACCTCGAGGACGAGATCCAAGCCGACCTAGACGCACCGGGCAAGGCCACGGTCCTGGAGGTCAAGGAGGAGAAGGGGTTCGGTCCGACCCTCGATGTCATCCTGTACGACGGCAAGCTGCGCAAGGGTCAGACCATCGTGGTGGGCACGAAGAAGGAGCCGATCGCGACCCCGATCCGTGCGCTCTTGAAACCCAAGGCCCTCGACGAGATCCGCGACCCATCGGACCGGTTCGACACCATCGACGAGGTCGTGGCCGCCACCGGGCTCAAGGTCGCAGCTCCGAACCTCGAGGACGTCACGCCGGGGGCACCCTTGTACGCCGCGGACACGCCCGAGGAGGTTGAGGAGCTCCAGCGCCAGGTGGCCAGCGAGCTCAAACCTGACATCCCCCTCAAGGACGACGGCGTGCTCATCAAGGCCGACACCCTCGGCTCCCTGGAGGCCTTGGCCTTCGAGATGGAGGAGGCCGAGATCCCGATCCGGTCGGCCCGGGTGGGCAACGTCTCCAAGCGGGACGTGATCGAGGCCTCCACGTACAACGAGGCCGAGGAGCGGGTCATCATGGCGTTCAACGTGGACATCCTCCCCGACGCCAAGGAGGCGTTCCGGGAGCACGACGTCCATCTGATCAAGAACGACATCATCTACGAGATCCTCGACGACTACGAGGACCACCTCGACCGCTTGGCCGAGCGTCGAGCGGCCGAGGCCCGCAAGGACATCGTGTTCCCGGGCAAGTTCCTCTTGCTCCGGGATCACACCTTCCGGGTCAGCAAGCCAGCCATCGTCGGCATCCGGGTGCTGGCTGGCCGCGTCCGCCCAGGCCAACGGGTCCTGCGTGACGACGGCCGGACCGTGGGCACCATCAAGTCCCTCCGGGAGCAGGAGGACGCCCTCCAGGAAGCCACCACGGGGGACGAGGTCGCCATGGCGATCTCTGGTGTGACCATCGGTCGCCAGATGGAGGAGAACCAGACGTACTACGTCGATATCCCAGCGGCCGACTTCAGGGAGCTGGGGGATCACGACCTCACCCACGACGAGAAGGAGGTCATGGACGAGGTCGCCGAGATCAAGCGCGAGGATGACCCCTTCTGGGGCATGTGAGCGGCCTAGCCACCCGCGCGACCGGACGCTCGTTCCCTACGGGGCCGGTTGGCCGTCCTCGGGGGCACCCTTCTCGATGATGCCCTCGTAGGCCGCGGCCGCCAGCGCGGCTCCCAGGATCGGTCCGACCCAGTAGATCCAGTGCAGGCTCCAGGTGCCGGCGAAGATCGCTGGGCCCAGGCTCCGGGCCGGGTTCAGGCTGGCTCCGGTGAAGGCACCCCCGATCAGGGTCGCGAAGAACAGCACCAGGCCGATGGCGAAGCCGCCGACACGCGGAGCGCGCTGGGAGAAGCTGGTACCCCAGTACGCGAACACGAGGAAGAACGTCAGGATGAGCTCCAGGCTGACGGCGGTCAGGATGCCGACATCGGCGGCGACCACGGTGGCACCGAACCCCGTGGCGTCCCCGCTGGTCAGCGGAAGCAACGAGCGGACGAAGGCAGCACCGAGGACGCCGCCAGCCAGCTGGGCGACGACGTAGATACCGGTCATCGCTGCCGAGAGCTTGCGCGTCAGGAACGCTGCGATGGAGACCGCCGGGTTGAGGTGGCCGCCCGAGACGTTCATGGTGGCGGTGACCGCGGTCGCCAAGACGACGGCGTGGACCGCTGCGATGCCGACAAGGCCGAAGGGGTCGGGCGTCCCACTTGCCGTGGCGAGGTGAGCATCGACGACGATCGATCCCGCCCCGAAGAAGACCAACGCGAAGGCCCCGACGAACTCTGCGGTCGCCCTACCGAGCCAACCCTCGTCCATGGCTCGGCGGACGCAGCCGGTTCCCATGGGCGTTTCGGTCCTCCCCCTCCCGGTGACCGGGCCCGCTAGGCGCTGGCGCCTGCGGCGGCGTCCCGTTGGAGCAGGATCGCGGGGTCGTTGAGGAGGGCGGCTTCGGAGTGCTCGACGGGGTCGTAGACGACGAGCAGCCCGTTCATCCACGGGTGGAAGGCGCAGTAGAAGCCCATGGTCGCCATCCCTTGACCGGTCGTCGCGGTCTGGCACGTCAGGGGGGCGTCGTCGTCGGTGACGTCGTCGTCGGCGGCAAGGACCCCGTCGGTCAACGTGAACGTGGCGCCAGCGATCGCAACCGTGCTGAACTGGACGTCGACGCAGGGAGCAGGCGCGGCGTCCCCGATGCCTTCGGTGAAGGTGTGCGGGACGTCGACCGAGCTCCACGTCAACCGGTCCCCGTCCTGGACCGGGACGATCGATGGCAGGAAGCCCGCCAGGCTCGCCTGGCCCTCGGGGTCCTCGAGCGCCTCAGCCTCCGGCAGGTGGGCGCTCGCGGCAGGCGTCATCGCGAGCAGGACGAGGACGAACAAGCTGACAACCGTCAGCGGTGAACGTAGCATCTCAACAGCCTCCGAACATGGGACGGGCTCTCATGGGCTTGAACGTTCCCTTGGAACCAGGAGGCCCGAGCCATCGTCGTGGACGAGCTCGAGGCTCTCCCCGACCTCCGCGAGGTCCCCATCCGAGGTCGCGGTCAGGACGCGAGCCCCATCCTGGAGCGCGACGAGGACGATCCAGGGCCCCCCGGGTCTGCGGGTCCGGGCCACCACCGTCCCACCGGGGGCCACGGCGGCCTCATCGGTCGTCTCTGCACAGGCCGGGCAGCGAGGGATAGGCGGCACATCGACACGTTGGCACGCCGGGCAGCGGCTGGCAGGCAGGGTCACGCCGGCCCCTCCAGGATGGCGCAGTGGACGTTGTTACCGAAGCCCCCGATGTTGTGGACCAAGGCCCGCTTGGCACCGTCGACCTGGTTGGCGGCCTGGCCGGTGAGCTGATCGAAGGCCTCGGTGAGCTGGGCGAGCCCCGTAGCTCCGACCGGATGCCCGCGAGCCTTGAGGCCACCGCCTGGGTTCACGGCGGGGTCGCCAGACAAGGGGTCGTCGAGCGATAGGGCCTCCAGCCCATGGCCGGGCTCTGCGAAGCCGAGGTCCTCGACGTTGACGACCTCCAGGACCGAGAAGGCGTCGTGGACGATCGCGACGTCGATGGCCGAACGGTCGAGCCCGGCGGCCTCGAAGGCCCGGTCGCCAGCGGTCCGCGTCGCGTCGAACCGCTCCGGGGGCCCGCGCCGGCGCGCGTAGCCCAAGTGGTCGGTCGCACCGCCCATCCCGACGATCTCCACAGGCCCATCGGGACCCAGGATGGCGCCGGCCACCCCGTCGGTCATCGGTGCGCAGTGGTAGAGCCGCAGCGGATCAGCGATGACCCGGGAACCGATCACATCTTCGACGGTGATCCTGTTCCGGAACTGGGCGACGGGGTTGCCGGCCGCCAGCCCGTGGGCCTTGACCGGGACCCGAGCCAGCGCCTCGTCGCTGAGATCGTAGGTGGCCTGGTAGGCGCTTGTCAGCATGGCGACCAGGCCCGGAAGGGAGAGGTCCAGGGCCTGCTCGTCCTCAGCCATGTACCTGGCGAGCACGTCGGTGGCTTCACCGGTCGGGAGCTGGGTCATCACCTCCCAACCGATCAGGAGCACGTGCTCGGCATGGCCCGCGTCGATCAGGGCGCGGGCTGCCACGAGCCCAGCCAGGCCTGAGGAAGGGCCTGTCTCGACACGCAGGGCGGGCGCGTCGACGAGCGCGGCCTGCGTCGCGGTCCACGTCGCAACGTTGGCGATGCCGCAGAACGCCTCGGCCGCCGCGTTGGTGACGACCACGTGGTCGATCGTCTCACGGGTCACCGCGCTGCCGTCGAACAGCTCGTCGGCGAACTGGGCGACGATCCCGGCAGGGTCCAGATCCCGACCGAACGGTAGGGCATGCGCGTCCAGGAGGCAGGCCACAGCCGGCCAAAGCGGCTGCTCCTCGAAAGCCTGTCGGACGGGTCAGGTCCGCGGTTACCAGTAGTGCCGGAGGTTCACCAGGCCGCGGGGCTCGTGCCGGACGGCCGATGGCTCCTCGGTCAGGGCCATGGCCTTGACCAGGGCGTCGTGGGAGTCGTCTCCGGCGTCCTGGGCGGCCTCAGGGTAGCTCTCCTCGGGGCTTGCCCCGAACCCGCAGAACGGGCAAGGGACCGTCTCCACACCGACCGCATCGGCTTCATCATGATGTACGCAGAACATGCTGGTACCCACCACGTTCGAGACGAAACCGAGCGCCCATAAGCCTTCGCCCGACCCTCTTCGACAGGCGTCGAGATCTGGGGTGAACGCTTTCCGGGGAGCGCCGGATGCAGCCGCGTGACCTACCGCGTCACCCGGTTCCAGGAGCTGGGCTCCACCAACGATGTCGCCCTGGAGGCGGCAAGCGCCGGCGCCGAGCCGGGCCTGGTCATCCGTGCCGACGTCCAGGCCCGGGGCAAGGGCCGCAAGGCCCGGGATTGGAGCTCGCCGCTTGGTGGGCTGTGGGCCTCGATCCTTCTGTCGCCCGAGGTCCCGGCGGTCCACCAAGGCCTGATCCCGCTCGCCGTGGGCTGCGCCTGCGCAGAAGCCCTGGAGAAGGCGGGCGTCGACCTGGGGATCCGCTGGCCGAACGATCTGCTCCTCGGTGACCGCAAGGTGGGAGGCATCCTCGTCGAAGGGCGCGTCCTGGGCAGCACCCTGTCCCAGGTGGTCGCCGGCATCGGGATCAACGTCCAGAACCCCGCCCCGATGGAGGGCACGGCCAGCCTCTCCGAGGTCCTGCCCCACCTGACGCCTGACCAGCTCCTCGATGCCATCCTGGCCCGGCTGGATGGCTACGAGGCCGCGTTGGCGAGGGCTGACGCGAAGCTCGTGTGCGAGCGGTTCATGCGGTACGCTTGGGGGATCGACCGGGACCTGGTGTTGGACGGTCAGCCGTGCCGACCCAGGGAGATCGCGGTCGACGGCGCGCTGATCGTCGAGCGTCCCGACGGCAGCATCGACATCGCGCGCTCAGGGTCGCTGAGGCTGCCCGGCCGAGCCTAAACCGGCCCGAGGGCTGCTCCCAGCACCAACGGGAGCAGGACCGTGGCATCGCCCTCGACGGTCACGTGTCCGGCCTCGGGCTTCATCTTGTGCCAGGAGATCGCCTCGCGCATCCGAGCGCCGGAGAGGGAACCGTCGTGCTCCGGGGCGGTCGTGATGTAGACGGCGTCGTCCAACCCGTCCCTGAACTGCGCCCACCAGATGGTGTGATGCTTGCTGATCCCGCCGCCGACCATGATCGCGCCGAGCCGCTGGCCCTCGTCGACCAGCTCGGAGAGGTGGTGCTCGTCGGCCAAGAGATCGAGCTGGAACGACCGGTGCGTCTCGTACCAGGACCAGAGCTGGGAACCGACCGAGCCGTCGGTCATGCCCGGCACGAACACGGGCACGTCGGCCTCGTAGC
>CAYXGD010000117.1:0-6529 GCA_964464425.1 uncultured Thermoplasmatales archaeon | reverse complement strand
AGCGGAAGCTCGAGGCCCAGCTCCACCAGCTCGTCGAGTACACCGACGAGAACGAGAACGGCAAGTACGACGACGGCGAGCCGGTCGCGAGCTCCTGGCTGCTGTCCGAGGGCTCCGAGGCACAGACCGACGACGAGCCCAACGGGACGGTCACCTGGCAACCCCTGAACGTGACCGAGACCGAGTCCGACGATGGCACACCCGGCCACCACATCGAGGGCCGAGCCGTGTTCACGTCCGATGATCCCATCGAGACCGTCACCGCGGCTCTCGGTCAGGGCGAGAACCGGACCTTCGGGCTCGACCTCTGGGTCTACGCCAACGTGACCGAGCACGCCAACCAGACCTTGACCCCGACGGAGATCAAGGCCGACCTCCTGGTCGAGAACTACCCGTACGCTAAGGAGGGCACCGATCTGGCCCTCCTGCTCGACACCAAGGCCGAGCAGGAGCTCGAGGCCGAGGATGAGGAGGGCGTTGGCTCCGGCGTGGAGCTGGGCGACCTCCAGGCGGACCTACGGTTCACCTGGGCCGATGAGGCCACCGTCGACGGCGAGAGCCAGCCGGTCGGCACCACGGTCTTCGAGGCTGAGAACGAGACCAAGGCGGACGACGACGAGGTCTCCCAGGAGACCAAGCGCAGCTTCGCCCTGAGCTACCCCCGTGGTGAGACGATCGTCCACGACCCGCGGGTGGGCGCTCAGCTCCAGACGCAGAGCACCGGCGACGCGATCCGGGATGTCGCCAACGACGTGCCCAGCGTGGGGCTGATCGGGCTGCTGGCTGCCGTCGGCGCCAGCGCCGTCGTCCTGCGACGGCGATAGCCGACAGGTCCTCCCCGGGGGCTCCCCACGGAGCCCTCGCTCTTTTCGACTCTCGTACCATCTTTTCACAACATTGTAAATGAAGAAAAGGGGGACTCCCCACCTACCGCATGGGTCTGTTCGTCGAAAACCATGGAAGTTGCTGGTAGGAGCTCTATCGGGTGTGGGTCGCCCTCCCAAGGCGACCATCTATTTCGACTCCCGTTCCAAATCTTATTAGGGAACCCGTCAGCCACGTTGGGCGTGGAGTGGTCGGCATGAACAAACTACTGCCCGCATTGATCGCGCTGGCGCTGGTCGCCGTACCGGCGACGGTGGCAGGCCAGACGGCCAGCGCGAACGAAGAAGTGGAGACCTCCGAGGACGAGGTCGAGATCACCTACGAACGAGACGTCGGTGACCTGTCGAGCAAGTTAGCCATCTCGTTCAGCACCGAGGATACGACCTACGAGGTCTCGGCCAACGCCACCTCGGATCACACCCAGTTCGACAAGGAGCTGGAGACCCAGTACCACCAGCTCGTCGAGTTCCGTGACGACAACAACAACGGGAAGTACGACGAGGGTGAGGCCGTGGTGAGCGGTTACATGCTCAGCGGCGAGTCCGACGAGCTCGTGACCGGTCCGGTCAGCGGTCAGGTCACGTGGGAGGACCTGGAGACCACCGACGCGACCGCTGACGATGGCACGCCCGGTCAGCGGATCATCGCCCGCGGCGAGCTCACGCCTCAGGGCCAGACCGACGAGATCCCTGACGAGCTGCCCAACGTCCCCACCAACGACACCAAGAACGGTACCATCGGCATCGATCTCTACGTCTTCGGTGCCGGGGCTGTCTACAACGAGACCACCCTCCAGCCCGCCGAGGTGAAGGTCGACTTCACCGTCAAGGACTACCCCTACGTGGAGAACGGGACGCAGCTCGCGCTGATCCAGGATACCCAGACCACCTCGGAGGACCAGGCCGCCCAGCCAGCAGACGGTGACGGCGTCAAGGGTACCCACGAGGTGCGCGACGTCCGCGTCGGTCTCCTGTACGCCTGGGACGACCAGGCACAGGTCAACGGGACCGACGAGCCCGTGAGGACCACGGTCCTGGAGAACCAGACCGAGCAGAAGAACGGGTCGGGCGACAAGGACCAGGCCTACTCGATCCACCGGGCCCACGCGCTCAGCTACATGCGTGGCGACCTGATCGTCCACGACCCGCGCACCGGCGTCGTCCTCGAGCCCACCTCGGCCGAGGGCGAGTTCGACCAGACCGCCCAGGAGCTGCCCGGCATGACGGCCATCGGCGCCATCGCGGCGCTCGGCACGGCGGTCGCCGTGGCGGCAGGTCGGCGGCGCTGACGCCGGCACCCCGGCCCCATCCCTGGGGCCACCCCCGCTCTCCTTCTCTTCCTCTTCTCTGCCATCGACACCCCAGCGGCGAGGCTGTCACGCGATCCGGTACCGCTCGACGCGCGATGGCGCCCCGTCCAACAGGGCCTGGACGATCTCGGCGGTCCGCTCGTACCGGAGCGAGGTCGTCCGATGGTCGTAGGCGGCCAGGTGCGGGGTGATCAGCACCTCATCCAGGTCGGCGAACCTCGAGAGGCCCGGTGGCTCGGGCTCCCCGGGCATCACGTCGGCTGCGTACCCGGCCAGGTGGCCATCCCGCAGCGCCCGCTCGACGGCCGCTTGATCGACGATGTCCCCGCGAGCGGTGTTCACGAGCAACGCTCCGTCCGGCAGCCGATCCAGGGCGCGCTCGTCCACCATGCCCCTGGTGTCCTCCTTCGAGGGGACGTGGATGGTCAGCACGTCGCTGACCGCCAGCAGGTCCTCGTAGGAGCCGGCGTAGGCGAAGCCGTCGAGCTCGGCCAGCGTGTCGTCGGGATTGGTGTCGTGCCCGACGACCGTGGCGCCCAGCCCGGCTAGGGCGCGCACGACCCGGGAACCGATGCGTCCGGTCCCGAGCACCCCGATGGTCACATCCGGCAGACCTCGCCCGGCCAGCTGCGACCGGTCCCATCGGTGCTCGCCCAGCGTCGTCGCCTGGGCCTCGGGGATCCGGCGCAGGAGGGCCAGGATGAACCCCAGGGTGTGCTCGGTCACGGCAGGCACGGCGTAGTCGTGCAGATGGTAGGCAGGGATGCCCTGATCCTCGAGCCAGCCGAGCGGCAGGTGGTCGAACCCGTCGCTGCGGGTCACCACACCCTCCAGGGCCGCGAACCCATCGAGCAAGGAGACCGAGACCGGGTCATGGATCATGCAGGAGAGGATCCGGGCCTCGGCGTGCTCGTCCACCAGGCCTTTGGACAGGGGCTGGTCGGTGATCGTGGCCCCGGCCAGGTGCTCGTTGGCCAGCGGGCGCTCGTTGTCCGGCACGGACGTCGCCAGGACCGTCGATCGCGGCTCCTCGGGCACAGGCCGGCAGGCTTGGCAGGCATCAAAGGCCTTCTGGCTGGCTCGCCCAGAAGCCTCAAGCGGGGAGGCTCCCTTGGCCGGGCCGATGAAACTCGGTGTCCACGCCTCGATCGCCGGGGGCCTCCAGAACGCACCCGAGGAGGCCCGGGAGACCTACGACGCGGAAGCCGTCCAGATCTTCACCAAGAACCAGCGCCAGTGGGCTGCTCCGGAGCTCACCGAGGGGGACGTGACCAGGTTCAAGGAGGCTGCGGACACCTACGGGTACGACCTCGACGAGATCTTCGCCCATGGGTCCTACCTGATCAACATCGCCTCACCGGACGACGATCAGTTCGACAAGAGCGTCGATGCCCTGGTCGTCGAGTTGGAACGGGCCAGCCGCCTGGGCTTGCTGGGCGTCTGCTTCCATCCGGGCTCCCACAAGGGGGAGGGCGAGGCGTTCGGGATCGGGCGCGTGACCGAGGGGCTGGGGCAGGTCTTCGACCGAGCCCCCAGCGACACCCTGCTGATGATCGAGGGCATGCCCGGGGCCGGCAACCAGGTCGGCGCCGACCCGGACCACATCGGGGCCTGGACCGACGCGTTCCCCGCCGACCGGCTGGCGGTGACGCTGGACACCTGCCACCTGTTCGCCGCCGGGTTCGATCTACGGCCCGAGACGTACGACGACACGATCGATCGCCTGGACGACGCCTTCGGTCTCGACCGGGTGGCCAGCTGGCACCTCAACGACGCGCGGTACGGGTTCGGCGAGAACAAGGATGGCCACGCAGCCATCGACGAGGGCAACCTGGGCCTCGAGGGCTTCGAACCCTTGCTCAGCGATGACCGGTGGGACGGGATCCCAGCGAGCCTCGAGACCAGCCCGGAGACCTACAAGACGGACCTCAAGCGGTTGCTCGACGTCCGCACCACGGGCCCATGAGGCGCCCGTCGACCCCTCAGGCCTGCACGTGAGCCCGGTAGGAACGCCCGGTGGCCGTCAGCCGCAACCGGTCGCCGTCCAGCTCGATCAACCCACGCTTGCGTAGCCCGTTCAAGGCTTCCGGGTCGTTGTCCGAGACCTCCTGGATGTGCAAGCCCGCCTCGGGGAACGCCACCAGGGCCTCGCGCTCACCGTCACCGAGCAGCCGGGCCAGCGGGGCCTGGGTCAGCACCGGGACCTCGGTGTGGCCCGACTCATCGAGGAAGTGGGCGGCGACCCCCGTGTGCAGGCAGGCCAGCAACCCAGCCGCGGACAGCAGGTTGGCGTCCTTCCCGGCGTTGACCTGGCAGACAGCCTCCTCGCCAGCGGCCTCGGTCAACCGGTCCCGGATGGTCTCGAAGGCGCCCAGCAGATCGTCGCCAGGCACGGCCTCGACGGAGAAGGTGCCCCCGGCCATCTCGACCAACTGGCCGAGCTCCTCGATGCCGTCGGCCGCCGGGTCCGTGGCGAAGACGTGCACGTGGTCGTAGGGGATCGCCACGATCGCCTGTCGTGTCCAGCCCTGGACCGGACCTTCCACGGAGAAGAGGGACCGCTGACCCATCGGCCTCACTCGGCGCCGGGCGGCGGGTCGGCCAGCAGCAGGTTGGCCGACGGTGGGACGTCCAGGTACTCCATGCGCCCATCCTCGGCGCTTCGGCCCTGGATCAAGCCGCGCTCCTTGAGCGTCTTGACGTGGTGGCTGATCGTGGCCTTGCGAAGCCCGAGCTCCTCGACCAGGTCGCGCTGGGTGACATCGGTCCCCAGCTCGGTGATGGCGCGGAGCACGCGGCGCTGCGCGTCGGTCAGCAGCTCCTTGTAGGAGATGGTCAGCAGGGGTAGCGCCTCGGGGGACTTCTTGAGGTCCCGGAGGTCCACGGTCTCGGCCCGGACGCCGTCCAGCACGGCGACGAGCAGCGCGGCGCAGGAGAGGATGGCGGTGCCACCTGTGATGTTGAAGACGACCTCGCCACGGTCGAAGGCCCGAACCTCGCTGCGGATCGCGTCGGCGGCCTCGATGATGTCGAAGGCGTCGACCTCGACGGTCTTGCAGGTCACGCCCAGCTCCTTGCAGTAAACCTGGACATCGTGGGCCGCGTCCTGCGACCGTTTGTCGCTGTCATGGAAGAGGCGGACCTCCTCGATGGGGGCGTGATGTCGTAGACTGGGAAGGAACTTCTCCGGCGTGAATCCAAGCGTACCGAACACGACGACCAATGGACCGCCTCGCGGCGACCAGGAAGGAGCACGGCCTACTTGTATGATAGGGTCGCCCGTCTCCAGCCCACGGGGGGAGTCGACGCCACGACGGCGTGGTGCGATGTGGCACCGAACGGTTCGACGAGGGGGGCATGGGGGCGTGGACCATGGGTGGGACCATGCACGACAGCGAGCTCGACCACGTGCTCTTCGACCTCGACAACACCCTGGTCCCGTTCCTGCCCGCCATCCGGAGCTGGGCCCGCGCCTGGGCGCGTCCCTTGGTCCCACCGGGCAAGCGCGGCCGCCTTTCCCGTGAGCTGATCGAGCTCACGCTGCAGCACGGCGAGGACCCCGCCCAGGGCATCGACACCGCGGTGGCTCGGTGGAACCTGCATCTCCCCGACGAGCTCCTGGCCGAGGCCGAGGCCCAAGCCCGGGACGCCTACCGATCGTCCCTGACGCCCTACCCCGGGATCCCGGAGACGATCGGCGAGCTCACCGCCCAAGGCCTCGAGCTGGCCATCGTGACAGACGCCCCCGAGGCGCGGGCCGAGGAACGCCTGGAAGCCACCGGTCTCGCCCGGCACTTCGATCTCGTGGTCACACGGGACCACACCCCGCGCGGCAAGCAAGGACCCGAACCCTTCCAGCAGGCGCTGCGTGCGCTCCAGGGGGACCCCGTCCGCACCGCGATGGTCGGCGACTGGCCGACCTACGACGTGCGCTGGCCCAAGCGCCTGGGCATGCGTACCGTCCTGGCCGGCTGGGGCTGCCAGGACCCCCACCGACCGAGCGACCCAGGCGAGCGACCCTGGGCTGTGGCCGAAGCGCCCAACGAGCTTCCCGCGCTGTTGACCCAGGACGCGACACCGCCGGCCGCGCGCAGCCTGGCGCCGACCAACACACCGCCGCTGTCCGCGTTCGGTGCCAGCCCCGCGTGAGCGGCCCCACCGCTCGCCGGGCTACCGCCGACAGCGGCATGTACCCCCGGAGCGCTGGGCCGTCCGTGCCCCCGTTCCAGACCGAGGCCAAGGTCCGGTTCCACCACATGGACCGGGCCGGTATGATCTTCCACGGCGCCTACGCCGAGTTCTTCCAGGACGCCTTCGAGGACCTCATGGAGCACG
>CAYXGD010000116.1:0-6555 GCA_964464425.1 uncultured Thermoplasmatales archaeon | reverse complement strand
GGCACCTTGCGCAACGTCCAGGTCCTGCCCGATGGCAAGCCCAGGGACATGGTCTACTACAGCATCCTCGACACCGAGTGGCCCAGGGTCAAGGCCCTGCTGCTCGACCGGCTCGAGGACACGCTGGCCACCAGCCAGGATGCGCCGGTCACCGAGCGCACCCTGCGGCCCATGGTCGCCCCGCGGCCCCGGCCGGCATCAGCGGCCTCCACGGCTTCGGGGCACCGGCCCCCGTCGGGCCGCCGCTAGCCCGCCGGTCCAGCGCAACCTTGAGGGTCCGCCACCAGCTCCCTGGACTCGGTCCCCGTGAGCACCGAGCACCACCGACGCCTGGCCCGGATGTACCTGGACGCGCCGGTCAACCAGCTCTACGGGCCCGAGATCGACATCGGTCCTGGCACCGCCACGATCCGGCAGGCCGCCGAGGAGCGCTTCTTCCACGCGGCCCACGCGCTGCACGGCTCGGTGCTGTTCAAGGTCATGGACGACGCCGCCTTCTTCGCCGCGAACTCCCTGGTCGAGGACCGGTTCGTGCTCACCGTGGCCTTCGACCTCCACTTCCTGGCGCCGGTCACCGGCGGCACCGTGACCGCCCGGGCCGAGGTCGTCCACGAGGGCCAGCGGCTGCTGGTCGCCGATGCCCGGGTGCACGATGAGGATGATCGGCTGGTCGCCCGCGGCACCGGCTCCTTCGTCCGAAGCAGGGTCGAGCTGAGCGAGGAGCTGGGGTACCGGTAGATCAGGCTACGCCCGCCGGTAGGGTGATGTGGAACACGGATCCGGGCATCCCATCCGCGCGGTCGGTGACCCAGAGCCTGCCTCCGTGGCGTTCCACGATCTTGCGGCAGATCGCCAGGCCGACGCCGGTCCCTGGGTAGCGCTGGCGGGCGTGGAGGCGCTGGAAGATCTCGAAGATCCGTTCCCTGTGCTCCGGCTCTACGCCGATCCCGTTGTCGACGACCTGGATGTGCCAGGCGTCGCCTTCCTGCTCGGCCTCGAGCCTGACGATCGGCGGCGTCTCCTGGCGGAACTTGAGCGCGTTGCTGGTCAGGTTCTGGAACAGATGGACGAGCTGGCCGTGGTTCCCCTGGACCGTCGGGAGGCCCGCTGAGGTGACCTGGGCCTGGCTCTCCTCGATGGATGAGGCCAGGCGCTCGAGGGCCGCCTCGAGCACGTCCTCGAGATCCACCGCGTCTCGGTCGCCAGGTTCCACGTCGGCCCGGCTGTAGGCCAGCAGGTCGTCGAGCAAGCTGTTCATCCGCTGGACCCCCTCGACCGCGTAGGCGATGTACTGGTCGGCCTCCTCGTCCAGAGCTTCATGGTACCGGCGTTCCAGGAGCTGGACGTAACTGGCGACCATCCGCAGCGGTTCCTTGAGGTCGTGGCTGGTGATGTACGTGAACCGCTCGAGCTCCTCGTTGGATCGGGCCAGCTCCTCGGCCTGCGCGATCAGGGCCTCCTTGGCCTGTTTCTGGGCCGTGACGTCCTCGACCATGGCGACAACGAACGGGGCCTGATCCTCGCCAGGGTGGACCCAGGAGAGGACCGTGCGGGTCCACACGGGGTTCAGATCACGGTCCAGCAAACGGAGCTCCAGGTGCCCGCTGCTGGTCTGGCCTGCCAAGAGGGACGATAGCTCCTCACCGTGGTTGGCCAGGTCCTCGGGGTGGACCAGCTCGGTGAAGGCCAGACCCTCCAGCGAGCGCTCTGGCCGGTCGAGGATCCGGTGGAAGGCCGGGTTGATCCTCAACAGGTCGCCGTCCGAGGAGAGCTGCAGGATCCCCAGGTCGGCCTCCTCGAAGATGGCGCGGAACCGTGCTTCGCTGGCTTGCAAGGCGGCTTCGGCCCGCTGACGGTCGGTGATATCCTGGCAGACCCCCAGCAGGCGGATCAGGTTGCCGCCCTCATCCAGGACCGGTTGGGCCCAGGTATGGAGGTAACGGATCTCCCCGTCGGTCCGGATGATCCGTTCGTCGTGGGAGTAGGGCTCCAGCTCGTTGAAGACCCGCTCGGTGGCTTCCTTCACCCGTGCCCGGTCGTCAGGGTGGACGCGGGTCAGGTAGTCCTGGTAGGTCGGTGTGTGTTGGCCGGGGTCGAGGCCGTAGATGTGGTAGAGCTCCTCGGACCAGGTCGCGTGGGGCTCCGAGATGTCCCATTCCCAGGTGCCGAGATGGGCCACGTCCTGGGTGTCCATCATGAGCCGTTCGCTCCGGCGGAGCCGGGCTTCCTCCTTGCGCCGCGCGGTGACTGTCTGGAGGCGGACGAGGGCTGCCTGGCTACCGTCCCTTCCCTCGACCGGGGAGATCGAGGCTTGGTACCATGCCAGGTGGTCCTTCCGCGTCGGCAGGGCCAGGTCCATCCGGTGGGTCAGCCGGGGGCTGATGGCATCCCGGATCGCTGCCGTGAGGATATCGGGGGTGTCGGTCGTTGCAAGCTCTGGGAGCGACCGGCCGACCAGGGTGTCGGCGGAGCTCCCGGGCAGGAGGCCCGTGGCTGCCAGGATCCTCCCGTCGCCATCGACGAGCAGGATCGGGTCCTTGGATCCCTTGGCCACGGTGGCCAGGCCCTGCCAGGCCTCCTCTAGGTCGGACGGCAGGGCTGTGGTGGCGATGGCATGCGCTCGGTTCTCCGGATCGGTCGGCCCCTCGGGTGGGGGTGCTACCTCGGACATGGCTCACCTTGGGATCGGCCCTCGGGGGCCCGCCCTCCTGGCTGGGCCGCGTTCCCTTAAGAAGGCTGGTCCGAACACGGGCTCAAGCGTCGGTCTCGATGCCGTACACGCGCCGGGGCAGATCGACGTGGATGTGCTCCCAGGCCGCCTCGGTCAGGACGTCCTTCTCGAAGAGCTGCTGGGTGCGCCGGGGCACCAGCTTGGGTCCCAGGACCGCCCCGGGGCGGTCGGGGTCATCCATGTAATCGGTCTCCATGAAGAACCGGTTGGAGGCCTCCAGGGCCTCACGGAGGGTGTCCTCGCTGGCCAGCAGGCTGGGTACGATCCCGTGGTTGTCCTGCTTGGTCACCAGCGGCGGGGAGAAGTGCTTGACGACCTTGTCCCGTGCCAGGCCAGCGTCGTCGGCCCACGTCGCCCACTCCTCGAAGGCGTCCGGGTCGCCGGCTTCGGTGTGCAGGACGGCCGGTGCACCGAGATCCGCGCAGATGGCCAGGGCCTCCCGGAAGAGCTCGTTGGCCCGGTCCATGACCTCGGGCTCGACCTCGTAGTGGGGTCGTCCGACCTCGCCGATCCCGACGGTCCTCCCTTCCTCGTAGAGCTCCCGGGCGGCCTGCAGGCCGGCGCGGTAGGCCTCGGTGGCCTCGTCCAGGCTGGCGCCGGCTGAGAGCAACTGGGTCAGCTCGGCCGGGTGGGGGCCTGCGACGACGTGGACCTCCACATCGGTGGCCTCCCGGGCCTGATCGGCCAGGTCCAGGGTGGTGGCCATGGCGTCCCGGTGGCCTGCCAGGTCACGGGGAGGCCCATCAGCGTACGGCTTGTGGACGAGGATGATGTGCGTGCCGCCGGCCCGTTGGAAGTCCTTGACCGCCTCGACGCGCTTGCCTCGAGGATCCAGGTGCATGTGCTGGTCCAGGATCGGAAGGTCGGGAGGCATCGTCACCGCGGCCACCCCCCCGTCCAGGCTCGGGCCCTGGGCAGGGCGGGCTTGGTCGGCCGGTCGGTGGTCGGGAGCTGGTGGGCCACGGGGTCCAAGCCCCCGTCGTGGGCTTAGGCGTTGTCCTCGGTGCCTCGTCGCAGACGGCGGATCCCGAACCGCTCCTGGACCCACCGGGGCGGGAAGTAGGCGGCCAGGATGGTCAACGCTGCGGACAGGCCGATCGCGCGGGAGGCGACCTGCCACAGATCCGACCCGCCGGCACCGGCGAACGAGGCGATCAGCGAGCTGCCGAACCAGACCAGGATCGCCACGGAGACCAGCAGGACCCTGTACCGCTGGGTCCGGTCCTGGACGCGGAAGAGGAGGGAGAAGTATCCGAGCGCGGCCAGGATCTGGGGACCCACCAGGAGGACCAGCAGGACCGTGGCCAGCGGTCCGGTGGGTTCCTGGGCGTAGCTCAGGGAGACCGTCCAACCGCTGACCTCGACCCCCTGGGGGCCCAGCTGCCAGAGGTACCACACGATGGTCAGGTAGTACACGAGGTAGAACAGCGCGAGCGGGACCATCCAGCGCGAGCTGCCAGTGTACAGGTAGACGAGGTAGTACAGGAGGCCCCAGAGGGCGAGGGAGAGGATGAGGAACGTGACGAGCGTGATCGTGATATGGGGGCCCAGGTCGGTGATGCCGGTGGCGGCCAGCAGGGCCTGGAACCCGCCGAGCGCGGTGTTGGCCGATAGCCCCAGCCACCACGCGGTGAACGCCCTGGAGGCCGAGCGGGACTCGCGGGAGACCCGGCGCTGGGAGATCCGTAGCCCCACGTAGGCGTAGACCGTGGTGATGACCGCGGCGACCCCGGCGGCGGTGTAGAGCGTTGTCGTGGCCATGGTGTGTCTCCGATGTCAGATGAGCTCGCGGGAGCGATCGTGGACCGACCGATCCTCGTCCCCGGGCGCCCCTTCGGTACCCTCTGTGGATGGGGTCGGCGCAGGTTGGAGCGTGAACTTGAAGGTGGCGCCGTCGCCCGGTTCAGCCGGCACGGTCTTGCCGTTGCTGGAGGGCTCAGGCTGCCGCTGGCCCTGGGAGTCCACCCAGATCTCCCCCTCGTGCCGCTCGACGATCTTCTTGCAGATGGCCAGCCCGATCCCGGTCCCCGGGTAGGCATCGCGGGCCTGTGAGCGCTGGAAGATGACGAAGATCCGCTCCCGCTGATCCTCGTCGATGCCGATGCCGTTGTCGGCCACCGAGATGGTCCACGCGCCGTCCTCGGCCCGCTCAGCCCCGATGTGGACGCGGGGCTGCTGCTCCCTGGGCTGGAACTTCAGCGCGTTGCTGATCAGGTTCTGGAACAGTTGGGTGAGCTGGGAACGGTCCCCGAGCACCGCAGGCACCCGATCCTGGGTGATCTCGGCATCCGTCTCGTCGATCCTGACCTCCAGGTTGGTCAGGGCGTCATCCAGGGCCGCCTGGAGCTCCGTGGGCTGGAGGGCGGTCCCTGCCGTCCCAACCCTCGAGTACGCCAGGAGGTCGTCGATCAGCTGCTTCATCCGGCCGACGCCCTCCCGGATGTAGCCCATGTACACCTCGCTGTCCTCGTCGAGGTCGTCCCCCAGCTGGCGCTCCAGCAACTGGACGTAGCTACCCACCATCCGGAGGGGCTCCTGCAGATCGTGGCTGGCGACGTACGCGAACTGTTCGAGGTCCTCGATGGTCGCTTCTAGCTCCCGTTCCCTCTCCTCTGCCGCCGCCTGCTGGGCGGCCATCTCACGCTCGAGGGCTCGGACATCCGCGTCGAACGTGGCCTCACGCTCCCGGATGTGGGCAAGGCTCGGTCGGACCACATGGGTCCCGGCCAGGAGCAGGAGCGCCAGGATCCCGCCGAGGATGGTGAAGCTCCAGCCCTCGTTCTGCGCAACCTCAGCCCGGACCGCCTGCTGGCGGGCATCCTGGTCAGCGGCCAAGAGGGTGACCAGCTCCCCCTGGGTGCGGTCCACCTGTTCCAGCGCCTGCTGGGCGCGGTCGGCGGGGTCCTCGGCCGCCTGGATCTCCTGGGTGAGGGCGACCAGGGAACCGACGCGGTCCTGGACCTGGGTCGGGGCGGGGGGGCCCGGGAGCTGCCCGGCCAGCCCGACCCGCCGTTCGTGGAGGGTCTCGAGCTGGCTGGCTTCCCGCCAGAGGTCTGCCGCGAGCTCGTCCGTGGCCGACGCGTCGGACCGGTGGGCAAGCTCCCGGGTCTGGATGAAGATGAGCCGGGACCGATCGATCTCCTCGGTTGTCACACCCTCCAGGCTGGTCGCTACCTGCTGCATCCGGTCGTTCTCCTGGATCAGGACGAACTGGCCGATGCCAGCGAGCGCTAAGGCCGCCACGAGGAAGAGAACGCGGATCCACATCGTCCTGGCGAATCGATCAGAGCCCTGCGCCACGCTGGCCGAGCTTACTAGGAGATGGGATAAAAAGAGGGGGGAAGCGGGCCTCCACCCTACGTGAGGCGGGCCCGTGGGTGGACCGGTGGGACCGGCTCAGTGGAGCAGGCCGAGGGCCGCCAGCTCGTCGCGGATCTTCTCCACGGCACGCTGGGCGTCCTCGGGCTTGCGAGCGCCGGTGCAGACCAGCTTGCCCGAGCCGAAGAGCAGGACCACGACCTTGGGCTCATCGAGCCGGTAGACGAGGCCCGGGAACTGCTCGGGCTCGTACTCGACCCGCTCGAGGCCGAGACCGATCGCGATGGCGTTCAGGTTCAGGTCGGACTCCAGGTCGGCCGAAGCCACGATGTTCTGGACCTGGATATCCGGGTCCCGGTTGACCTTCACGCCAGCGTCCTCGATCCGCTGGGTCACGATGCCGACGGCGCGACGCACGTCGGCCACGCTCTTGGCGCCGGTGCACACGACCTTGCCGCTGCGGAAGAGCAAGGCGGCGGTCTTGGGCTCCTTGAGCCGACAGACGA